>LADO01000036.1 GCA_000961595.1 Peptococcaceae bacterium BRH_c4b | reverse complement strand
TGTCATGGCGTGTCTAATTTTATGCAGCATTAACCAAGCAGTTTTATAGTTCAGGTTAAATTCTTTGGCAAGTGCAATCGCAGATATTCCACGTTTATCATACGACACAAGATATATAGCCCAAAACCAAATATTTAATGGCGTCCTGGTTTTTTCCATTACTGTATCTACAGTAACCGTTGCCTGGTAGCGACAATTGGCACACTCGTATAGTGTTAATTTTCGGGTATTTGTTTCATAGGCAATGGTGTGGCCGCATCTAGGACAATTATATCCATTTGGCCACTTTAATTTAAAAAGATGCTCCTGACATGCTTCTTTTGTATTAAACTTTTCTTGGAATTGAAGTAAATTAATGGCTTCTTGTTTTGCCATTGCAGATCCCCCCAAACAAGTGTTTATATAATTATATCAAACACATGTTTGTTTGGGAAGGGGCTTCTGAGCAAAAGACATAATCATGATAATTATTTATATATAGTTCACTACCAAAAAGAATTTAAACTACTATTTATATATTCACAAATTAAAACTGAAGCGGTTTATGATGCGATTGTCAAATCATTTTGCAAATCGTTTAAGAAAATCCCTAAGTATAAAATGAATCGTGTGAAATATATACGTTGGTGTGATTATAATGGCAAAAAGATCGATAATGCAGGAATAACGGTAAAAACTAATACAAACTATGATTATTTGCCTATACCTACACAATTGAAACAATATCCAAATAATATTTTTATATGTGATTACTCGGGTAGAACATATAGTTCACCACCCGTACTATATAGTGAGGAAAGTGACTTATACAAAGATATTTTGACCGATGTTACACCATGTATAAAAGAAATTAAGCAAGATAGTGTTACAGTTGAATTTAACTCTCGAAAATTTAGTGAAGAAATTATCTGTGATATTGAAGGAAGATATATTTCATCTAGTCCTAAGATTAGATTAATCTATGGCAGAGATCGGATACTATTAGTCGATTATCTAAATGAATATCCGTTAATTTTTAAATCTACAGACGATATTATGATACAAGGAATTGAGTATTGCGAAGGAAATCCGGCTGCTATAATTTTTAGTTCAGATAATATTATTGGAATTGACTGGGATCATTATGGAACTGATAGAAAGATTGAAGTTAATGATGCTAGATATCACTCAAATGGGATATCTATTCAGACAACACTTGAACAAATACTACGCCAAGAGGCTAAATATAAATACATAATATACGATCACTCATCGAGTGAGATAGCAGATTTTATTACAATTATTGAAAATGAATTTACTCTTGAAGTAACACTGTTTCATGTTAAAAAGATGACAGCAGAAAATTACAATAGTAGTGTTGATGACATATATGAAGTTGCGGGACAAGCAGTTAAATCAATTATTTGGTTAAAAACTAAACCTGGTTTTCTGAAAAAGGTTATGGATAGAAGGAGGTCGAATCATTGTCAATTCCTGGTGGGTAGTTTTGATGAATTTAGGCAGACTATGAAACAGAACAAACAACTTGTTGGAAGAGTAGTTGTTGTGCAACCGTCCATTAGTAAAAATGTTCCGATTCCTGATAAAATTCAAGAAATACTAGCTGCTGCTAGATACTATATTAACAACTCTGGTAAAGTAAAATCGCTTGAGATTTGGGGTAGTCTGTAATGTATTGCTTCTTAACGTCTTAACATCGTAACAACCCATTATTCATATCATCTGATTATTATTTTAGAGTGTAAGGTTGTGGCCAAAGATGAAGGAAAAGCTTATTGCTCCCTGCGGGATGAATTGCGGGGTATGCGTCAGTTATCTGGCGATGAAAAATGATTTGAACAAGCATGGCTTTAAAAGGGTTTATTGCGGGGGTTGTCTGCCTCGCGGCAAAAACTGTCTTCATATGGGCGACCGGTGCGAGGTACTTGGAAAAGGACTCGTTCGATTCTGTTATGAGTGCAAGGACTTTCCCTGTAAACGCCTCAAAGCCCTTGATAAACGTTACCGCACAAAATATCATATGAGCATGATAGAAAACTTAAGAGACGTAAAAGAACATGGCATCGAAAACTTTCTTAGAAAAGAAGAGGAAAAGTGGAGCTGCCCTGATTGTGGCAATATGATTTGTTGTCATAACGGCCTTTGTCTAAATTGTAAAATTGATAGGCTACGCCAAAATAAAAAATACCGATGGGGTGAGGAGTAGATAGAGCATCATATATAGATCATGTCTAATATGGTAGACACTAAACCCATTGCCAAGAAATGTTAGCTGTTGGAGGACTAACCATGTCAGTGACAGATTTCAATGCAGCTCAAAAATGGTCCAAGCTTCCCAAGAGTATACAGCAACGACTAGTAAAAAATGTTTTTTGTTCTGTTTGCGGAGTAACCACTATTGTTAAATATACTTTGCATGATGATAAGAATGGTATCCTACTAAAAGGTAAATGTAAAAAATGTGATAAATGCGTGGCGAGAATTGTTGAGGATAAGTAAAAGTAAAAAAAGCAATTGCTTTGCATTATTTAAAAAGAATGACTTTTTTGCTTGAGCTCAGAAAAGCGGCCTAACTTTGGATAATTCGGATAGCACGAAACTGCGGAGGTAGAGGCACAATCTATGGAGTTTCAATCGTTCGTATCCTCCATAAAAATAAGATGTTCAAGGTGTTGAAGCAGTACTTTCGAATACAACAATGCCGAAAATTCTTAAATGTAGTAAAATGGACATAGCCTCCCCCTCCCCAAAACGGGCATGATTTTAGAGTTATGCAGTTTGAGTGGTAATTGGCGGAGCGTTTCCAAAGCCCATATACCGACTGAGTTTGTCCGAACCGCAGTTGGGGCATTTCGAAGCATCTTTACCGATGATTTTCTGTATGAGCTGGAGGGTGGAAGCTCTTTCAAACGGTAAAACAGGCGTACTCGTCAGCCTTTTGCAAAGAGACAGTTTAGAGGTTTTGTTGTGATTGCCGAGTAGCCCATAATGCCTAATCTTCATAAACCTGACGGGTAAGATGTGAATGAGAAACCTTCGGATGAACTCATCAGCTGAAACGGTCATAATTTTCCACTTGTTGGCGTTCTTGTAATCACGCCATTTGAAACTGACATTTCCGTTTCCCAAACTTAAAATACGATTGTTTGATATGGCAACTCTGTGCGTATAACGTCCGAGATATTCGACAACAAAAGAGGCGTTTTTAAATGGCGGCTTGCATAGAAAGAAGGGGTAAGGCGTTTTATGGATGGTCAAAATAGGAAAAATGTTTATGCTGGTATAACTGTGGATATTATTTTAAAAAGAGATCAAGCGACGGGGAAAAGGACGCGCGGAGTTGTCAAAGATGTCCTGACAAACTCACCGGCACATCCAAGAGGAATTAAAGTAAGACTCGTCGATGGGCAAATTGGAAGAGTTCAAGAGATTATAAACCGTCGCGAGGATTGAGAGGGCGAAAGGCTGATGAATAGAGGATTTGGGGTGTTTTTTATTTGCTGGTTTTGAGTAATCCTTCAGTATACAAAAAAGGTTTTTTGTGCAAATCAAGATTGAATTGTAAAATAGATGGAGGGATTATTGGTGCTACCGCCTGATAAACTGCAAAAGGCATTTAAAAGAGTTGAAGAAGAGAATTGGATGCTGCGTGCATTCTTAAAGGGTCAGGACCCGGATGAAGTGGACAATATCGTACATAATCTACACAAGGAACTGTTTGAGGATTATGACTGTATTGCCTGTTCCAATTGCTGTAAGGCTATTGCACCAATAGTTAAAGGAAAAGAAATAAAAGTAATATCAGCACAATTCAAATTAACTGCCGCTGAGTTCAAAAACAAGTACCTTATCAAAACAGATGAAGGTTTCATAATAAATAAAAAGCCATGTCCATTTTTGGCTGAAAGTGGTTGTTCAGTCTATGAACACAGACCAGCAAATTGCAGAGAATATCCTTTTACCGATAAAGAAGAAATATTGACAAGACTAATCAACCTTGTTGAAAACTGTGCAGTATGTCCAGTTGTGTTTGAGCTATTTGAGAGACTAAAGAAACATTACAGTGATGAATTTGAGAGTTATAAAGTTGAATATGAGGAAATATGGGGAAATGAAGATGAATATGAATATGATGACGAATATGACGATATGGAAGAATGGGAAGCTGACGCTGAGTTTTTTGATCAGGAAGATTGGGAAGGTTTGGTAGAATACAGACGCCAGAAAGCTGAAAAGTATCCTGATGATTCTGATTGTCAATGGAGTCTTGGAGAGGCTTATGTGCTTAATAAGGAATATGAGAAAGCAATTAACATTTTAGATGGTTTGCATAAAAAATATCCTGATAATCCCAATATTCAGCATAGTCTGCTGGATGCACTATTTGCAATCGGGAAAGATGAAACAGCTATAAACTGGATTATTAAGCCAAGTATTCTGAGACTAGACAATAATATTTTGGATTATTGCTATAATTTCCTAAAGAAAAAAAGAAAGCCAAGAACTGTTCATGAACTATATTTGGAGTTGTATTGTGAGGGTTATCCAGCATTTGATGATAATCAACTAATGGATTTTTTACTTTCAGATAATAGGTTTACTATTACGGGAAGTACTGATAAAAGCTATGATTGTTATATAAGTATTATTAAACGGTAATATATAATAGCACTACAGAAAGAGGTTAACTATGTTAGATCCACATAGTTTTGGACTATTTGTTATCGCCGCGCTGGTGTTGCTTCTGATTCCTGGCCCATCTGTTCTCTATATAACGACGCGCAGCATTGACCAGGGACGTATGGCAGGTCTCGTATCTGTTTTTGGCAATGCACTGGGGAGCGGAATTCTTGCTGTTGCTGCCGCAGCCGGATTGTCAGCGATTCTGGCCTCATCGGATGTCGCCTTTAGCGTAATGAAGTATCTTGGTGCCGCTTACCTAATGTATCTCGGCATAAGACGTCTATTTAGTAATGACGACTACACCCCAACAGTAGTCCAACGTAAAAGACTGTCACATATATTCTTCCAAGGAACATTTGTAGCGGTTTTGAACCCAAAAACCGCGCTCTTCTTCCTTGCATTTCTCCCTCAGTTCGTTGATGTGTCACGGGGATATATCTGGGAACAAACGCTCCTTCTCGGGTTAACGTTAGTCGGACTTGGAATTTGTACCGACAGCATCTATGCGTTGTTGGCAGGCACGGTCGGAAACTGGCTGAAGCGGCGGGGTGCCTTACAGAGGGGACAGCGATACGTTTCTGGTGGTATCTATCTGGCGCTTGGCATGGTTTCTGCTTTTTCAGGTTACAGGAAGCATTGAATCCAATGGCAAAAGCATTTTTGCCGGGTTCACGCCTGTTGCATTTATATTTACCGGAGGGTATTTTATGGAAATTCGGGTTTATTACGAAGACACTGACGCAGGCGGGATGGTTTATCACTCAAATTATCTGAAGTTCTTCGAAAGAGGAAGGACCGAATACTTTCGTGACCGGGGAGTTTCGGTTGGGGAAATGGCACAGCGAGGTTTCGTCTTTCCGGTTGTGCACCTGGAGATTGATTACCGCGCCCCGGCTTTACATGACGATTTGCTTAGAGTGGAAACAGTCGTGCTGGAAATTAGAAAATCCTCTTTTACCCTTGCCCAGCAGGTGCTACGGGCCATTGACGGAAAACTGCTCGCGGACGGTAAAGTGAAATTCGCATGTGTGGGACCGGGAATGAAACCCAAGCGGTTGCCTGAGGAGATTATACAGGCTATGAAAGAATAAATGACTACGAACAAGCTCAAAGAGATGCAATGAAGCCGGATTTCGAGATGCTTCATGAAGCCTGTTTTGAGGCGGCCAGACGGTCCATGTGGGATGTTCGTCCGATTGTTTCAAAAATGGCAATTGTTGACAACGCTTTCAGCATGAGATAACTTAGGTTGGTATTGTATTACGCCAAGAACAGCAAATTGATGGGGGCTACACCAATTTTTAAATTTGCTGTTGTATTTTACGAATAATAAGGGCATAATAACAACAGCAACGAAAGGAGCTGTTATCTATGCCAAATATCAAACCCATCTCCGATTTAAGGAATTATAATGAGGTCCTGCGAGATATTGCCATAGGCGAGCCTGTGTTTTTAACCAAAAATGGCAGAGGGAAATTTGTCATTATCGATATTAATGAATATGAAAAGTTAAGGGCTTCGCTGAAGCTGATGTCACAGCTAGCCCAGGGAGAGCAGGCTGGAAAAGAAAAAGGATGGATGAGTATCGAGGAAGTGGAAGCAGAACTGGGGATTGAGAATGTATAGGCTAAAAATTTCGCCCGAAGCCAAAAATGATTTGGCAGAAATTAAAGGCTACATTTCTCAGGAACTTTGTAATCCGCAGACGGCTGTAAATCTGGTTTCTAAAATCACGAAAAAAATACGCAGGCTATCGGAGCATCCTGAAATTGGCGCATCGCTATCTTCCATCGTGGATATTCAGACAGAATATCGTTTTCTTGTCTGTGCCAATTATCTGATATTTTACAGGTACGAAGATGGAATTGTTTTCGTGTCGAGAATCTTATACGGCAGGCGGGATTATACACGTATTCTGTTCGGTGATTTACTGGAGGACGAAGAAAAATAGAATACAGTTGTTAACCTTACATCGTCAGCTTGAGGGTTGGCGATTTTTTATGCATAAGATCAGGAGGTGTACTTGTATACAACAGGTACCGTCGAATTCGAATAATTAAACTGAGTTAGGTAACAGCTTTTTTGCACCCTCGGGGTTCGTATTGCAAAAAAAAATTTCAAAGGGCTATATTAGCGGGTTTAGTAATATTGGCGTATATTTGCCCGGACGGCGGAGGTGTGAGGAATATTTGATTAGTTGATTAACAAGTTGTCCGGTTGAGGTGGTATAATATTTTTTAGTTGGCGAAAAATTGGCAGATAGAAAATACCGAAAGCTCTTGGAATATATAATCAGAGATAGGAGCAGTACAGATGCTTACAGGAGAAATTCGCAACAAGGTTGATAAAATTTGGACGGATATATGGGCTGGCGGAATTACCAACCCTTTAACCGTTATAGAACAGCTTACCTATTTGATGTTTATTCGTTCACTGGATGAAAAGGAACTGGAAAATGAGAGATTTGAGGCTCTAAGCGGCGAAGCGATGCCTAAGATTTTCCCGCAGAATGAAGATGGACAGGCCATGCGTTGGAGCAAATTTAAAACTAAGGATTCCCGTATGATTTATGATATTGTCGGCACAAAGGTATTTCCCTTTATCAAGGCAATGAACGGAGAAAATGCTTCCGCTTTTTCCCGCTATATGCAGGATGCGATGTTTTTAATCCCAACCGCGCAGGTATTGCAAAAGATTATTACAGGCTTAGATGAGCTGTATGAACACGATATCAAAGATCTTGATATGCAGGGCGACCTTTACGAGTATATGCTGGGCAAGTTGGCCACTGCAGGTCAAAATGGCCAGTTTAGAACACCAAAGCATATCCGTGACATGATGGTGCGGCTGCTTGCCCCAACTCCAAACGATAAAATTTGTGACCCTGCTTGCGGTACCGCAGGGTTTTTGGTATCCTCTGCCGAGTTTATCCGTGAGCACTATGAAGCCGGGATGTCAAGCGAGCAGTGGGAGCATTTTGCTGGCGAGATGTTCACAGGCTTTGACACCGACAGAACCATGTTGCGCCTTTCCGCCATGAACCTGATGCTCCATTCGATTACCCAGCCCCATATCGACTATGTGGACAGCGTTTCCAAGCAGAACAGTATTTCTTCCGCTTATGATATTGTCCTTGCAAATCCACCATTTACTGGTACAGTAGATGCTGAGAGCATTAACGATAATCTGAAAGCAGTCTGCAACACCAAAAAGACAGAGCTTTTGTTTGTGGCCCTCTTTTTGAGGATGCTACGCAAAGGCGGGCGTTGCTCTTGCATCGTGCCGGATGGTGTTTTGTTCGGCACAACAAACGCACACAAAGCCCTGCGTAAAGAGTTGGTAGAAAATCATCAGCTGCAGGCGGTAATATCCATGCCCAGCGGTGTATTTAAACCGTATGCAGGTGTTAGCACTGCTGTTCTTGTATTTACCAAAACAGGCGCTGGCGGCACCGATAAAGTTTGGTTTTACGATATGAAAGCCGATGGTTTTTCTTTGGACGATAAACGTTCTGCCATTGAGGCCAATGATATTCCAGATATTATTGCCCGTTTCCATAACCTTGAGGGGGAAGTTGACCGCAAGCCAACCGAGCAGAGCTTTTTTGTGGACAAGTATGCCATTGAAGCCAATGACTATGATTTATCCATCAATCGTTATAAAAAAGTTGTTTATGAAAAGGTGATTTATGATTCTCCAATGGAGATAATGACACGCCTTGATGAGCTGAGCCTTGATATTGCTTCCAAGATGGAGGAGTTGAGGGGGCTTATCGGTGAGTAAGTGGAGAAAGGTAAAGCTAAAAAACATTGCAATGCGAAAGTTGGAATATGGATCTGGTGCTTCAGCTATTGAATATGATGGGCAAATTCGATACATTCGTATCACTGATATTAATGAATCAGGCAGACTCAACAATGATCCCGTTTCTCCAAGTACAGTAGACGAAAAATACAAACTAAAAGAGGGGGATATATTATTTGCGAGAAGCGGAGCAACTGTTGGTAAAACATTTTTATATCACAAAGAAAATGGCCCCTGCATTTATGCTGGTTACTTAATTAGACTTGTTCCCAATGAAAAAGTCGCAAATTCAAAATATGTATACTATTATACTAAAACGCCAATTTATCAAGCGTTTATTGAGTCAAATAAGCGAGTGGTTGCTCAACCTAATATAAATGCACAACAATATGGTGAACTTGAAATTCCTCTCCCGCCACTTGATATTCAGCGTATAATCGCGCAAAAGATGAACACTGCCACAGAACTACTTGCTATGCGCAAACAGCAGCTTGCAGAGTTGAACAACCTTATCAAATCCACCTTTTATGATATGTTCGGTGACCCTGTCACCAATGAGAAGAGGTGGGAAATGAAGCAACTATCAAGGTGTTGTTACATCAATCCTAAAAAATCTGAGATAGATAATTTTACTGACAATTTCCAAGTATCTTTTATTGCGATGCCTAGTGTTTCAATAAACGGTGACATTGATACAACAGAAATAAGAGATTATATAGATGTAAAGAAGGGGTTCACTTATTTTTATGAAAATGACGTATTGTTTGCAAAAATTACTCCTTGTATGGAAAATGGCAAGGGAGCGATTGCTAGAAACTTAAAAAACAATATTGGATTTGGTTCAACTGAATTTCATGTATTAAGACCAATCGAAGGTGTATCCAATAGCGAGTGGCTCTATCGGTTGACAGTCTTGTCGGTATTTCGTGAAAATGCTGAAAATAATATGAGTGGTAGTGCAGGTCAAAAAAGAGTACCAACGTCATTTTTTGATAAATTTATAATATCACTTCCACCTTTCCCACTTCAAAATCAATTCGCCGAAATCGTCACCAAAATTGAAGAACAAAAAGCCCTTGTGAAAAAGGCAATCGACGAAACACAGTACCTGTTTGACAGCTTAATGAGCGATTATTTTGAATAAGTGGCCTGGGTATTAGCTTAATTGTCTTTGTCATTCTGAACGAAGTGAAGAATCTTGACAAGGGGTACGTCTAATGTACTACGTTTATATATTGACAAATTGGTCAAATAAGGTCCTTTATACCGGTGTTACCAATAATCTTGAACGTCGCATGTATGAACACAGAAATAAGCTCATTCCAGGATTTACTGAGAAATATAATGTGAATAAGTTAGTCTATTGTGATAGTACAATTGACGTAAAAACTGCAATTGCCAGGGAAAAGCAGATTAAGGGTTGGACACGACGGAAAAAAATCGATTTAATAGAAAGTATAAATCCACAGTGGAAGGATTTATCTGAAAACTGACGTGACTTGGGGGAATAAGATTCTTCGCTGTGCTCAGAATGACATTGGAAATGAGGTGATATTAATGTCTGCAAACTTTGAATTCTTACAGGGACAAACAGAATATACATTGTTTGCTACAGCTTGCATCGAAGCGGAGCGTGTGCTTGCCACCTCTCCGGCAATGGCGGCGGTGGGTAGCCGCAAGGCCTTCGAGCTTGCGGTGAAATGGGTGTATTCTGCTGATAACACCATCACTATGCCCTATAAGGACAATTTGCAGTCGTTAATTCATGAACCTTCTTTTAAATTTGCTATGGATAACCGAACATGGAGCAAGTTGCCCTATATCATCAAGCTGGGCAACCTTGCGGTACACACGGAAAAAGCCATCAGCCGCAGTGATGCCATCCTGTCTCTTTCTTCTTTGTTTGAATTCGTGCAGTGGATTGATTATTGCTATGGTGCAAACTATGAAGAACGCTATTTTAATGAAGCTAATATTCCTGCGGAAAAGGTCATTCTTGACGAAACAAAAATCAAAGAAAAAGATAGCCTAATCGAGCAAAAGGATTCAGAACTAGCTCTGCGAGCCAAGATTGGGGCCATGAGTGAACGGTTTACCGCTGACAAAGAGCAGCATAAGGAAGAACGCCGGTTCACACCTGAGGATATTTCGGAATTTCTCACTCGTAAAAAATATATAGATGTGGACTTAAAGCTCCTGGGTTGGGTATTCGGTGATGATGTCAGGGAAGAAGTGGAGCTTTACGGTATGCCTAATAACGAAGAAAAAGGCAAAGCCGATTATGTGCTTTACGGCAAAGACGGGCTGCCCCTTGCCATTATCGAAGCGAAGCGCACTTCAAAAGACCCGAAGATTGGCACTCATCAGGCCAAGCTGTATGCCGACTGCTTGGAGAAAATGACAGGCAGACGGCCAATGATGTTTACCACCAACGGCTTTGAAACCTATCTGTGGGATGATGTAACCTCTCCACAGCGTAAGGTGAGCGGCGTTTTCTCAAAAGCCGACCTTGAAAAGCTGATGAACCGCCGAAACGAACGCAAGGTGTTAGACGAAATACCTATTGACGATAAAATTACCGACCGGTACTACCAAAAAGAAGCCATCCGCGCGGTTTGTGAGAATATTGAAACCGGGCACAGAAAAGCTCTGCTTGTTATGGCAACAGGCACGGGCAAAACAAGAACGGCATCCAGTTTAACCGATGTCTTATCCCGTGGCGGTTATGTGACCAACACCTTGTTTTTGGCGGACAGAACCGCCCTGGTAAAACAGGCCAAGGACGCCTTTAGGAACCATCTGCCGGATATGTCCCTCTGTAATCTTTTAAGCAATAAAGACGATAAAAATGCTCGCATTGTATTTTCAACCTATCCGACCATGCTTAACGCCATTGACACTGCGAAGAGCGATGACGGCAAGCGTCTGTTTACCCCCGCCCATTTTGATATGATTGTGGTGGATGAAGCACACAGAAGCATATTTAAAAAATACCGCGTTATTTTTGAATATTTTGACGGCGTGCTGGTTGGCTTGACAGCTACTCCAAAGACCGAGGTTGACCGCAATACCTACGATTTCTTTGAGATGGAAAAAGGCGTGCCGACCTATGCCTATGCCTATGAAACCGCTGTGGAGGAAGACCACGTTTTGGTGCCTTACCATAACATTGAGGTAAAAACAAAGTTCTTGGAGCAGGGCATTACCTACGATGAACTTTCCGAAGAAGATAAGGCGCGCTATGAAGAAGATTTCACCGATGAAGATGGCGCCATGCCTGATTTTATTCCCTCCCCTGCGCTAAACGAATATATTTTCAACCAGGCTACCGTTGACATGGTGTTGGAAGATTTAATGACCAAGGGCATTAAGGTTGCCGGCGGTGACAGGCTCGGGAAAACCATCATCTTTGCTCAAAACAAAAAACACGCCCAATATATTATCGAGCGCTTTGATAAACTGTATCCTCAATATCACGGCAGCTTTGCCAAGCGTGTAATTTGTGACGACAACTATGCGCAGACCATTATTGACGACTTTAAGGTTGCCGAAAAAGAGCCCCATATTGCCGTATCGGTGGATATGCTGGACACAGGCATTGATGTGCCGGAGCTTGTCAATCTGGTATTCTTCAAGCGTGTTCGCTCCAAAACAAAATTTTGGCAGATGATTGGTCGCGGTACAAGGCTTTGCAAAAATCTGTTCGGAGATGGACAGGACAAAACCCATTTTGTCATTTTCGACTATCTCGGGAACTTTGAATTCTTCCGTCAACACAAAAAGGGCTTGCAGGGCAATGAAACACAGAGTCTTTCCGAAGCGATCTTTGCGAAGCGGGTTCGGTTGATTCATCACCTGCAGCAGTCTGCCTTTATCGGTGAGCCGTATCAGGCAATTCGTACAGACCTTATAGAAACTGTTGTACAGCAGATAAACGCGCTGAATACCGAGCTGGTATCGGTGAAAATGCAGTTGCAATACATTGAAAACTATAAAAGTGCGGATGCTTTTGTCTGCCTTTCTGATTTGGATAAACACAACCTGATCGCTTTCCTTGCACCGATTGTCTATATGGATGATACGGACGAGTTTGCCAAACGATTTGATAATTTTATGTACGGCATGATGATTGCCCAGATTGAGGGAAGGCCACAGTTTAGAAAAGGCAAAAAGCAGCTTATCAACATCTGCACCAATCTTGCCAGGCGTGCTGCTATTTCGCAGATTAAAGAAAAGCTGGAGCTTATCAACACCATCGGATCAGACGAGTTTTGGCAGAGCTCCGATATATTGGACTTTGAGAAGGTGCGTGTGGATCTGCGCAGTCTGATCAAGTTTATTATTGATGAGGGTGGAAGAAACCCGGTATACACCAACCTCTCCGATGATATTCTCATGGTCAAAGAAGGGGAAGGATTAGGTCCTGCCTATGAGTTTGAAGAATATAAGCTGAAGGTAAACCGCTATATTGAGAAAAACCGTGACCATCTTGCCATTTACAAGCTGCGCAACAATATTCCGCTCACTGCTTTCGACTACGGGAGTTTGGAGCATATCTTGACAGGAGAACTTGGCACAGCAGAGGATTATAGGCGGGAATATCAGAATACGCCGTTCGGCTTGCTCGTGCGTAAAATTGCCAGGCTGGAATATGAAGCGGCATGTGTCGCTTTCTCTGAATTTATCAATGACCAGTCCCTCAGCCAGACGCAAATTGTTTTTGTAAAAAAGGTCATTGATTATATTGTGCAAAACGGCTATATTGAAAATGTCTCCGAGCTCATGAAGCCGCCTTTTGATAAACCGCAGAGTTTTATCAAGCTGTTTGATGGCTCAAAACAAAAGCAAATTGTAGAGCTGGTTACGATGATAAAAGAGAACGCGGTTAAGATAGTGGGCTAGAAGTAGATGTTCTGACTCTTGATAATCAACCAGGATCATGATATTCGGGACTGGTCCCGGAGCATGAGAAAATGGGAAAAGCAGTTACGATTACAAAAGAGGAATTGCTGGCTTTAAACAAAAACTATATGCCTGTTGATGCTTTAGAAAATGATGAGTATGGTGGACGGTCCTTTTGACACGATCACGCCCAATGTATCAGTAAACTTCTGCCGGTCTTAATTACACGCTAGAATTCTAGTTAACGCCTGCATCAACTCTTTCCGCTTTGCCGGGGGGTTGAGGTTGGCAAGGTTTGGGAATAAGCAAAATAGTTATATACAAGACAGTCCAGCCATGCTAAACTTAAATTGTCCAAATATTCTCAACTAGGTGCGATGAATACGTGAATGTATTTGAACGCCTGTCACGGGAAAAGCTAGTAGCGTAACCGACTGGTCTGGCCCCGAATTTTGTTCCAGAATTCTTATTGTCATTTTTTTCCTTAACATAAACCTTGGATTAGATCTACGGGGTCATAACACTTAAGTTAATCAAAAATTTGTTTGATAACGGGGCACTACAATTATATGTTCCGACATCAGAAAATAAAAAACTGGGAGGTTGACAAAGTGTGTAATCAAAGGCTTGAAGGAAAGGTAGCAATTATTACCGGTGGTGCACGCGGGCTGGGTCAGGCTATGGCAGAGGAATTTGTCAGGGAAGGCGCTAAAGTTGTTGCTTGCGACATGGAGGATTTAACTTATCAAAACGACAGTGTTGAGGGATATAAACTCAATGTAACTGATGTGGAAGGTTGTAAGGCATTAACGGAATATGTAAAAGAAAAGTATGGCAAAATTGACATATTGGTTAATAACGCAGGTATCACAAGAGATGCGCTAACTCGAAAAATGACCGACGAGCAATGGAATCTCGTTGTGGATATCAATTTGAAAGGGGTCTTTAATCTGACCCGTTTCGTTGGTCCTGTCATGCAAGCGGATGGAAAAGGGTCCATCATTAATATCTCTTCAGTTGTGGGTGAGTTTGGCAATATTGGCCAGGCTAATTATGCAGCAACAAAAGCTGGCGTTATCGGGTTGGCGAAGAGTTGGGCAAAAGAATTCGCTATGAAGGGAGACGCTGTCAGAGTTAATGCCATAGCTCCGGGATATATTATGACAGATATTCTTAAGACTGTCCCCCAAGATCTTCTTGATAAATTTGCAAAGCAAACCATGCTTGGAAGATTGGGAGAACCCATAGAAATTGCTAAGGCCGCTCTGTTTTTAGCGTCTGATGATGCCTCTTACATAACCGGGCATGTCCTTAGTGTAAATGGTGGTATGAGACTGTAAAAGTTTGCATAAAAAATTCCAAATAGACATTACGCCAAGAAGCCGTCGGTAATATCCGACGGCTTCTTGGATGAAGCGTAGTCATTTAGTCATTTTAACGGCTTGATTTTTCTGAACATATGCATGAAGGATAGAAAGGGAAAGGCTTATTCTAAGGGAATTAGGGCATTTTGCCCCTATTTCTTTTTGCCTTTTATGTTTTCATGAACGAGGAAGGTAACAGTTTTTTACACCCTCGGGGGTCGTATTGCAAAAAAAATGCCAAAGGGCTATATTAGCGGGGTTTAGTAATATTAGCCTATGTTTGCAGCATTTACTTTATCATGAAGGAGTATGTCAGGATGAATAAGATGAAAATAACACCTGAACTTTTACAATATTGCAGAGAAGTTCGCCGTCATCTGCATCGTAATCCTGAAATTAGTTTCGAGGAGGAAAAAACCTCGGAGTATATCTTGGAAGAGTTAAATAAACTGGGGCTTCAAGGAAAAAGGTTGGCAGGAACAGGTGTATACACGGTAATTGAAGCAGACCAACCAGGACCTGTTATAGCGGTAAGAGCGGACATTGATGCCCTTCCTGTTCAGGAAAAAAATGATGTTTCATATGCTTCTACTGTGCCGGGGGTGGCCCATGTTTGCGGTCATGACGGACATGTTGCTGTTCTTATGGGATTGGCGGCTATGCTAAAAAAGTACAACAATGATGTTCTGGGAAAGGTGATTTTAATCTTTCAGCCGGCGGAAGAACTTCTCCCGGGTGGTGCCGTTTCAGTAATAGGAAGTGGACTTCTGGAGGGTGTAGATTCAATCTTGGGTATGCACCTGACCACGCTGCTCCCGACAGGAACGATTAGCCTGCGGTCTGGTTCGCTGATGGCTTCGATTAATGAGTTTTGTGTAAAGGTAATAGGGCGTGGTGGGCACGGTTCCAGGCCCCATGATTGTATTGATCCTATTATTGTCGGCACGCAGCTGGTGAATGCATGGCAATCAATTATCAGCCGTGGAGTTAATCCCCTTGAAGCTGCTGTGCTGACCGTTGGGAGTTTTAATGCGGGTACTGCCGCTAATATCATTCCCGAAACTGCAGTTTTAAAGGGTACAGTACGTACATTGTCGGAAAAGGTTAGGGAGAGAATTAAAAATAATTTTCTCAAGCTTACCGAAGAAATATGTAAGGCATATGGCGCCTCAGCAGATATAAGCTATGAAAATGGCTATCCTGTTTTGATTAACGATGAAAGAATTACAAACATCATTGGGGATGCTGCCATATCAAACAGCATTAAACTATTCAATATGCCCAGACCCGTAATGGGAAGTGAGGATTTTGCATATTACGGTCACGTATGCCCTGCTGCATATTTCTTTCTCGGAGCAGGTAATGTAGAAAAGGGATATGTACACCCAAACCATAGTCCTTACTTTAATTTTGATGAAGAATCATTACCTGTTGGTGTGCAGGTAATCCTGACAACCCTTGAGAGACTATGGGCGGAGGAAAGGAAAAATGCATGAGCATTTCTGGGAGGCCACCCGCATTTGCCCTGGAAGAGGTATTTGACCTATACGTAATAATATTATATATTAACTTTATAATAAATTTATGGGGCCTATTGACTTTTAAGTAGGTTAAAAGGGAGCCCACACGAAAAAAGGAGGTCATGGAATGCCGGAAAATAAACAGATTAGAGATTTAATGATCCCTATATCTGATTATCCAGTAGTTTATGACACTGATACATTAAAGGATGCTGTATTAGTTCTTAAAAAACACATTCAATCTGGTAAACAGCATCGTTCATTGGTCGTTTTTAGTAGAGACAAAAAAATAGAAAGCGAGAAACAATTAGTTGGAATTTTAACTATAAGGGACATATTTAATGTAATAAAAAAGAATGCAAAAATTCGCAAGAAGCATGAATATCCTTATATCTCCTGGGTGTATTTCTATCAGACTGAACCACTTCATGACTATCTTCTTCTAGAGGTAAAGCAGGCTATTAGGCCATTAATAACAGCCTTTGTTCAGGCAGATGAAAGCATAACTAAGGCAACAGAGTTAATGATGACTAAGTCCGTTAATATTGTACCAGTATTTGAGAAAAAGAAAGCGGTAGGTATTATTCGTGCAATAGATTTGCTGGATTATATTGGCGACTTGATATAAATACAGATACATTCCTGAATATGGATACGTGGTATTATTTTAATTAGGTTATTTTTGGGGGATATCTAGAAATAAAGAAGAATATGAATTGATCCTTTTGTGGGGTGTCAAGGGGACGGGGTGCTCGACAACGCCTTCGATTTACAGTAACGTAGATTGGAGGTGTATTTTATGCCAAGATCCGTGTTAGGCACGGTAGCCGACAGGAGGCGTGACTGGCCTTGAGTGGGTGGACAGTTTTGATAGTAATTCTGGTTATGTTGCCTGTGGGGCTGTTAAGTGTTCCGCTGACCTTTAAGGCCAGGGGTTGCCTGCGTGCGGAAGAGCGACGGCTGGAGCTTGGGCTTTCTTGGGGTTGGGGGCTGCTTGCCGCTGATACTGAAATAAACGGGAAAAAGACTGCTTTCCGTCTACGGCTTGCCGGGATGGCGCTCCCTGTCCACCGTAAGAAACCGGGAGATGCCAGGGTGGCAAAGGCAGCAAGGAAGGTTAGGAAAAAAGCCGGTCGGAAGAAAAGGCACGGGCTCAATCTCACGGCAATAAGTGCTGTGCTCAGCAGGCAGCTGTTGCTTGCCGCCTTGGGATACCTGAAAAGGCTCTTTAAATCCTTCCGCCTACAGTTACGGCTGAGCG
This sequence comes from Peptococcaceae bacterium BRH_c4b, assembly GCA_000961595.1. Lineage (GTDB taxonomy): Bacteria > Bacillota > Desulfotomaculia > Desulfotomaculales > Desulfocucumaceae > Desulfocucumis. The sequence goes on along the minus strand of LADO01000036.1, from coordinate 103,242 downwards.
GTGTCTATGGCGCCGATGACCCTGCCCTAACCGGACTGCTAGCCGGCGTATTAGCTGCGTTGCAGGCCGGGCAATATAATCTTGATCTGGATGCCGACTTCAGTGGGGCAGTTATCGATATAGCCGGGGAAGCATCAGGCCGGATCGTCCCCATTGTAATCATATGGCTCACCATCCGCTTTCTCCTGGCAGAGCCGGCCCGGAGGTTTTGGTGGGCACAGCTTAAAAAGAAATTCATTAGAAAAAAATCAAAGGAGGTTCCCCAGTATGTTTAAGGAAGATATTGAATCGCTTGTATCCCGCCTTGAGAATCTTATTTCCACTAAGACTATCGTCGGTGAGCCAATTATCAGCGGCAATACAACTATCATTCCCATCGTGTCCGCTTCCGTAGGCTTTGGCTTAGGCAGCGGCGAGGGACAGGATGGGCAGCATCAGGGAGGCAAAGGTACCGGTGCAGGCGCCGGCATGAAACTTACCCCTTCAGCGCTGATTATAATGCAGGGAGATAATACACAGGTGTACTCTCTATCCCAGAAGGGCAGCCTGGCCAAGTTGGCCGAAATCATCCCTGACGTCATTAATAAGTTTAAGTCACAGGAGAAGGCCGAGCAGTAACCCCTATTCACAGAGGAAGCCAGTTTATTTCAGACGAGATGAAGCGGCAGGTTTTGCTGGAAGGTAAAATTGAGGGTAATGTTGAGGGCAAAGTCGAAGTTGCAAGAGTAGCGTTAGTTGTAAAAAGGCTGGTTTTTTTTCAGAAGTTAGTGGACAAAGAAGACAGATGGTGTTAATATACATGTAATTAAATAACATGTTCAGGTTTCCCCGGTCATGCCGGGGGTGAAAAGGGAACCGGGTGTAAATCCCGGACGGTCCGGCCACTGTAAGTGGGGAGTTGCCCCAAATGCCACTGGGTCTTTGAAAGCCCGGGAAGGCGGGGGATACGCTAAGAGCCACGAGTCAGGAGACCTGCCTGAACGAAGATTAAGTATCGCCTTCCGTGAAAAGGCCAGGTGCTCACAGGGTATTGATTCTAAAGGTGTCATACCTTTTGGAAAAACCCGGCTTTTACGGAAAAGCCGGGTTTTCTATATTTTGACAGCTTTGCTGCATCCCTGAAAAACAATCTTTCCCAGAGGTATCAATAACCCCTTCCCCCTTGGGGTCCGGTAGACGCCATCGTCTGCCGGAAGTATTTTTCAAATTACAAAGTTTATTATAGATTTCTTAACCCAAACTCCTTTTTCATCTTGTTGTGCCCGGTGGGTGGGCAACTCACCGGGAACTTATTTTTATAACCTGCGGCATCTTGCGTTTGCTATTGGCGCAACAGGCATATACAGTAATAAGTATCAAGAAAATTTGAGAAAAGAATAAGATTTTCAAAAAAGGTAAGGGGGTTTTACATTGGGCGCATCTGTTTTACAGAAGGGGTATGTGCAGGTCTATACCGGAAACTGCAAGGGTAAAACCACGGCTTCCCTTGGTCTGGCTTTTCGGGCCATGGGACGGGGCCTAAAAACTTATATAGGCCAGTTTATGAAGGGGCAGTACTATGCTGAATTAAAATCGGCAGAAATGTGTAAGCCATATATAACCATTGAGCAGTACGGCAAAGACACATTTGTTCATGTTCAAAATCCTCCTCTGGAGGAGGACGTGAAAATGGCTAGGGACGGCCTGGAAAAAGCCAAAAAGGCCATGTATTCAGGGGAATACGATATAATTATATTTGATGAGATTAATACTGCTCATTACTTTAACCTGATCACAACGGAAGAAATGCTGGAGATCATAAAAACCAAGCCCGAGAACGTGGAAGTGGTATTTACCGGCAGGTACGCTTCGCAGGAGGTTATAGAGGCGGCAGACCTGGTGACGGAAATGGTGGAGAAAAAGCATTACTACGAAAAAGGAGTACCTGCCCGGGACGGTATAGAACGATAAGGCGGATATTGCAGTTTTAATGCCTATGCTCCCGCAGGGACAGATTAATATTCAACGTGAAATAATTAAACCCCTGACCAGTTGGTCGGGGGTTTAATTTTACTTTGAACTATTCTTTTTTTCATTCATTGGATTGCCATATGTCCATTCTAATTCACGTCGTATGCCAGTCAAATTGATTGTTTTTTTCCCGCAACAATTAAGTAAATCATTCTTCGGGAAAGGATTATAATCTTCCGGGATAGACTTGTTCTTGTCTAAGTTCAAGGAAAAATTATGTTCTTTTCCGCAATAATCACATTTAATCTTGATTAATACAGTTTGAACAAGGTCCGGATTATTTAATATTTTTTCTATTTCTCCTGCTTGGAAATATCTTTGAGGAGGATAATTGGCATTTATAAAATAGGAGCCTAAAGGTTCCATATTATTTTTGTCATATACATGAACATTGTAAGTACCTTCTTGTGGAAGAGGAAATTCATTCATTTCTATTATTATGTGTTCAGTTTGATTGATGAAGTGTGCGGTCACATTTCCGCTAACTTCCGCCAGTTTCTCACCATCCGGATTGTTTATTTCTAGCAATATTTCAGCTGAGCCCTCTATATTAATTAGACCTATTACAACAAAAAATTTGGGCGCTTTTGTTGGAAACATCGTGATATACAAAGTATCAAATAAACCCTGTGCTGTTAATTTTCCGGTTCCTTTGTCTATGTAGGCATTATCAACCGTCAGAAAATATTTAATCTTTGGGTTCATTTTCAAGCAACCTCCCCAGTTAATTATTCATCAGCATTTTCTTTGTTATCAAGTCCCATATTAACAAAAACCGTTGCTTTTAGTTGTTCAAATGGGTTCGCCTCCCAGGACCACTTTATCTCGCTAACAGCCTGTAAGACCCCGTCCTCGAAGGTCGGGGATCAACAGGCTGTAAAGCTCCGAAACCCTAAAGGGAAAGTTCAGCTAACGAAATCAGAGATTTCGAGCTTCACTTTTAAGTTCGCTCTAAGGGTTTGGTAGGGGAATAACCCCTTCCGAACCCAAGGCTCACTTATATTTACCCTTTTTGTAAAAGGATAATAATCATAATATATTTTGATAGTGATCCTGTATGTTTCAGGGGGTACCCTCACCCATCACCCCTTTCAAATAGTATTCCTTTATATTAATATTACTATCCTTAGTTTGGCTACAATTTTTTCCAACTTACCATTGCCAGGGCTTTCAGTTATCATGTATAAAAATAAACTCTCGAAGCCCACAAACCCTTATAAGACGCGGCTTGGAAATTAATGTCGACAAACTCAGGATTTATAAAAAACTGTGACAAAAGTATGTAACTTATATGGTTTTATATGGTATTCAGCAAAATATACTACTTTCCTGCATAGGTTAAATTTATCGGCACGGATATTTTACCATTCTTGTTAACTAAACACATGTTTGCTATAATTACCTTGAAGGAATCCCATTCAAGGAGCCGGAGAGTTTACTGGTATAATTTATTGTTGGCCGGAAAATATTTTCAACGGTGATTAAATTCGGATTTTTAAAATAGAAGGGCGGGAGATGGATTATGGCCGCCGAAAAAGAACATCTTAAAAATTTTTATTTATTTGCAGGGCTCGATGAAGAACAGTTGGAGAAAATAGCCGGACTTATTTTTTACCGCATTTATCAAAAGGGGCGAATTGTTTTTATGGAGGATGAGCCCGGCGATGCGGTATTTCTGCTAACCGCACCATGAGCGAATTTCGCCGGGGTAAGGCGGTCACGGTCAACCGCCAGGAAATATGTGTAAATATAAATCTGCTAAAAACCTGGCTATAGACATACTCCACATACCCGTTATGGCCGGGATTATGGAACTTCTTCTGGAACGCTTGTCAAAAACGGGCTCTAAATAGCTTAAACATATTATGATATATTTTTATTGTATGGAGGGTTGTCAGGGCTCTCCTTTTCATTTTTACGGAGTGTGACAAATGTCATTTCAGCTTTGTGACGGCACTAATATAATTAAGTTGGCTTATGATTGTAAAGAATTAGTTATTTGGTAAATACCGGAGGTGAGTATTTTTGGGAGTCTATATTAAAAATAATTCTTTTGACCAATTACTAACAGAGTTATCCCGGGATTATATAATAACCGCTCCCGTTAAGCTTCCCGGAAAGGGCGCCTTTTCGGACACCCCGCTGGTAACTTACCGTGAAATACGCGGTGCCGGGGAGATAGAGTTTAATGAAAAATCAAGGTTTTCCCCAAAGGAAATAATCTATCCCATCACCCAGACACTTTTTTATTTTACCGAAAATGAATACAGCCGGCCGGCCGTGCCTGATCAAGGTATTATTATTTTTTGCCGGGCCTGTGATGTGCACGCCTTCAGGCGGCTGGATGAAATCTTTTTGCGCAACGGTGGCTGTGAAGATATATATTTCGCGGAATTAAGGAAAAAGGTAAAATTTTTTGTCATGGAGTGCCGGGAAAGTTTTGAAAACTGTTTTTGTGTATCCATGGGCACCAACAGGCTGGAGGATTACGATGTAATGCTGCGGGTAAGTGGTGATGCCCAGGAATGCGACGCCAGGGGGGACTTTGCCGGTATTTTTACCGGTTACGGTGAAGCTGTGGAAATGATACCCCGCTTTGTGGAGGAGAACCACACAAAGGTAACCGTCCCGGAAAATATCGACAGGCAGGTGTTCAAACATCCCCTATGGGAGGAATATTCTTCCCGCTGCATAGCCTGCGGGCACTGTACCGTATCCTGTCCCACCTGCACATGCTTCACCATGCAGGATATTTTTTATGAAGATAACCCCAAATGCGGTGAGCGCAGAAGAGTCTGGGCCTCCTGTATGATTGACGGCTTTACCTCCATGGTCGGGGGGCATGGCTTTAGAAATGAAAAGGGCGACCGCATGCGCTTTAAAGTAATGCACAAAATATATGATTTCAGGAAAAGATTCGGCTACAACATGTGTGTGGGCTGCGGGCGCTGTGACGACGTTTGCCCCGAATACATTTCTTTTGCCAATTGCATCAACAGGGTCAATACAATAGCAAGCGGGGTGAGCGCCCATGAATAATGCCTATTTACCTTTCAAAGCCGCGATTACCGGAGTAATGCCCCAGACTGCTAGTGATTACACTTATCGCCTGGCTACAGACCTGGATGTCAGGCCGGGGCAGTTTATGGAGGTATCCATCCCCGGGGTGGGCGAGGCTCCTATTTCCGTAAGCGATTTCGGAAGCGGCTGGATTGAAATGACCATACGCAATGTAGGCAGGCTGACCGGAGTTATTCACGAATTAAAGCCCGGAGGGCACTTTTTTATCAGGGGACCTTACGGCCATGGCTTTCCCCTGGAGGAATTCACCGGCAGGGATCTGATAATAGCCGCAGGAGGCACGGGCCTGGCGCCGGTAAAAAGTATTTTAAGCCGCCACTGCTCAGGGCAAGGCCGGCTGAAAAGCCTTACCTTGTTGGCCGGATTTAAAACACCGTCAGACATGCTGTTCAAAGACGAAATAAGCGCCTGGCGGGAAAAAATAGATGTGCAAATTACCGTTGATAAAATTGATGAAAATAGTAGCCCCTGGGACGGCTCCACAGGGCTGATAACCGGGTTAATAACTAAAGTACCCGTGCAGAACCCGGGCAACACCAGGGTTATCATAGTGGGCCCGCCGGTTATGATGAAATTCTCAGCCCTGGAATTTTTAAAAAGGGATATTGCCAGGGAAAACATCTGGGTATCCTTTGAGAGAAAAATGTGCTGTGGGCTGGGCAAGTGCGGACACTGCAAAATAGACGACACCTATGTATGCCTGGAGGGGCCTGTTTTTAACTATACCAGGGCAGAAGAGCTTATTGATTAGGGGGTGTGAGTGTGCTGGACATAAATACAAAGAAACTGATTAAAAATGCTTACAGGGTAACCAAAGACAGGGGATTTACGGCACTGCGCGTCAGGGTCCCGGGAGGCAGCCTGGATGTAAGGTATTTTGATATAATAAAGCGCATTGCCGAAGAATACGGCAGCGGCAGGGTGCATATAACCACCCGTCAGGGCTTCGAAATACCCGGCATACCCATGGTAAAAATAGCGGAAATAAATGAAATTATGGCCCCCCTTTTGGCCGGCATGGAATCTGCCATAGGTGTGGAAATAAATGATTTGAACGGGGGATACCCCGCCGCAGGCACCAGGAATGTTTCGGCCTGCATAGGAAACAGCGTCTGCCCTTTTGCCAATTTCAACACCACTGAGCTGGCCCGGAAGATTGAAAAAGTAATATATCCCAATGACTTTCATGTAAAAATAGCTGTTACCGGCTGCCCCAACGATTGTATAAAGGCCCATATGCAGGATATTGGCGTAATAGGTATGGTGCTGCCGGAATATGATCCGGATCGCTGCATAGGCTGCGAGGCCTGTATGAAAAACTGCCGCAAAGTGGCCAGCGGAGCCCTTTCCATGGTTAATTACAAGGTAAAAAGAGACCATCAGCGCTGCCTGGGCTGCGGCGAGTGCATACTAAAGTGCCCGGCCTCGGCCTGGACTCGGGGGGACAGATATTACCGCCTGGTGATCATGGGGCGCACTGGCAAAAAGAATCCTCGCATTGCCCGCACCTTTATGGAGTGGGTGGGGGAAGACGCCGTACTGAAAGTGATCGCCAATATGTATGCTTATATAGATAAATATATAGACCGCACCCTGCCCAAGGAGCATGTGGGCTATATTGTGGACCGTACCGGGCTTCCGGTGTTCTGCCGGGAAGTTTTACTGGACGTAGACACCGGGTCCATGGGTAAAGTTGCAGGTTTTATACCCTTTGGCGGCTATGTTTATGAAAGGTCGTCTTATTAGCCGGCCTTTTTAAAGGTTACTCAAACACTGATTTTAAGTTTAAATGATGGGGGTGTTTATATGTTATTGAAAGGCAACTGCAGGACTACGGCAATGGGGATACTTCCGCACGATAATATTAAAGCGGCTTTAGACTTGGCGTTGACAGTGGATATTCCTTTCTGGCCGCAATTGCCTCATTACAGCTATTACGAAGATATGTACGTTCAGGTGAGTGAACATTTTCCCGGAGTTGTCATTGATACCGGGCAGAAAAAGATCAGTTTAAAAACAGATTTGTTCTATGAAGAATTAATAGATTATTCCATAAAAAGTGAAAATGAAGAAATATATAAGCTTTCGAAACAGTTTTCATCATCCCTTGATGCCTTTTTAGCCTGTGATTTATCACGTTACGAAGTAATCCGCGGGCAAAGCATCGGTCCTATAAGCTACGGGCATAAAATTGTAGATGAAAACTTAAAGCCGATAATATATGACGATGACATAAGGGAATTTATGTATGAGTTTATTGTGCAAAAGTTAAATATGCAATACCGCCAGCTCAAAGAAGTTCACCCCAACCCCTTCGTATGGGTTGATGAACCGGGTCTGGAGATAATTTTTGGTTCTTTTTCGGGTTACAGCAGTGACCGGGCGAAAAGAGATTTCGGTGATTTTTTAAACAGGGTTGAAGGTCCCAGGGGTGTGCACCTGTGTGGTAACCCTGACTGGTCTTTCCTGTTAAGCGGACTCAATCTTAATATTCTCTCCCTTGACGCATACGGCTGTGGGCAGATATTTTCCAGGTATTCGGAAGAAGTAAAGGCTTTTCTGGATGCAGGGAACATAATCTGTTGGGGTATTGTTCCTACCCTTACCGAAGAACTTAATTCAGAGACCGTGGAAGCCCTGGCTGTAAAACTGGAGGAAGTCTGGGGCAACCTGGCATCCAGGGGGATTGGCATAAAACAAATATTAAAACAGGCCTGGCTGGCCCCGGCCCGCTGCTGTCTGATCAACCCGGACGGGCATCTGACTGTAGAAAAATCATACCAAACACTGACAAAGATATCACTGCTGTTAAGGGACAAGTATGATTTGAGCGATTAGTGACCGCAAAACTGTGAGTAAAATCATACCAAACCAATGGTACATATCATATTTTGCCAAACTCATAAATGGTATCCTCTGATCAACAGATAACGAACTCCGCTGTAAGTAAGGGGGTACATAAAATGAGTGCTGCTATCTAGACTGCCCGTGCTGGTGAGCAGGGCCGCGGCTTTGCCGTTGTTGCAGATGAGGTGCGTAAACTGGCCGAGCAGTCGTCCGCTTCCACAAAGGAAATCTATGGCCTGGTCAACAGGATTCGGGATGGCCGTGCCTACGAGGAAAAGGGGGAGGGACGTCCGTTTCCAGATTGACCTGGGAAGTTTGGGTGAGCTGTTAAATCATTTAAGGGTGGTGAACGCCGTATTTGCATAAGGGAGATAAAAGTACCACGTAATACCTTGTTTAATAAGGAACGCGCGTGGTACTTTGTTGTTTTATCTTAAATCTTGTGGATAAAATTACATGATATAGTTATAAATACCTTCGAGGGCCTTATAATTATCCCCAAATTTCATTGACATATAGTATAGGGGGGTATACTATATGATCATGGAAATAGGAAGGTGATGTCAAAATGGATGAACATAAACAAGACTGTTGCCCAAATTGTCATAGCGGTGGTAAAAGAAGCTGGCATGATGATAAAACGGTTCGAGAGCTTATCAGCCGTCTCAACCGTATTGAAGGGCAAATGAGGGGAATTAAAAGAATGGTCGAAGAAGGTGTATATTGTGACGATGTATTAAACCAGATAGCTTCCGCTCAGTCCGCTCTATACGGAGTAGCCAGGCTGCTGTTGGAAAAGCATATGCATTCCTGTATCAAGGGGCAACTCAAAGCTGATGATGACGAGGTCATTGGCGAATTGACGAAAACAATTTTCAGATTGATTAATAAATAAGGGGATATTCCTATCCGAATTTGTTAAAAAATAAGGCATTTAAATAACACAAGAAGGTGGGTGATGGAGCATGAGGTATGGCGAAACGGCTGAAAGCTCGGAATTGCTGATTTCCGGGATGTCCTGCGCAGCTTGTTCCGCAAGGGTGGAGAAAAAACTGAATTCATTACCCGGAGTGCAGGAAGCGGTGGTCAATCTGGCTACAGGTAAAGCAAACATCAAATATATTCCGGAACTGGTTTCAAATGCAGAAGTGCGAAAAGCGGTAGAAGATCTTGGTTACGGAGCCCGTCAGGCATCGGACACTACCACTGACGAAAAAGAAAAAGCACGGCGAAATGAAATACGCCTGCAAACAGCCAGATTTGTTTTTGCGGCTGTTTTATCCCTTCCCCTGTCCTGGATGATGCTATCAGAGCTGTTCGGACAGCATCAATTTATGCTCGCCCCCTGGGTTCAACTGGCTTTAGCCACCCCTGTCCAGTTTGTAGCAGGCTGGCAGTTTTATCGCGGAGCCTATCATTCCCTTAAAACCGGCGGGGCAAACATGGATGTACTGGTGGCGCTGGGCACCTCGGCTGCATATTTTTACAGCTTAATTTCCCTGTTAGCCGGTTGGCAACTATATTATTTTGAATCGTCCGCCATACTGATTACTCTAATTTTACTTGGAAAGCTGCTGGAGGCCATAGCCAAAGGGAAAACCTCCGAGGCCATAAAAAAATTGATAGGCCTTCAGGCCAAAACCGCTCGTGTTGTACGTAACGGAGCGGAAGAAGATGTGCCTGTTGATGAGGTACAGGTCGGCGATATTATTCTGGTGCGGCCGGGTGAGCGCATCCCGGTGGACGGAGTAATACTGGAAGGAAGCTCCAGCGTGGATGAATCCATGCTCACCGGGGAAAGCCTGCCGGTGGAAAAACAACCGGGCGATATAGTGGTGGGAGCTTCCGTAAACAAACAGGGGAGCTTCACTTTTAGGGCAACAAAGGTAGGTAATGAAACCGCCCTGGCCCAAATTATACGCCTGGTGGAAGAAGCCCAGGGCTCCAAGGCGCCGGTCCAGCGCCTGGCGGATAAAGTATCCGGTATATTTGTGCCTGCTGTGGTGGCTATTGCGCTAATTACCTTTACCGGCTGGTATTTGCGTGGCGGGGGGTTTACCGCATCATTAATGCACATGATTACCGTTCTGGTTGTTGCATGTCCCTGTGCGCTGGGTCTGGCCACTCCCACGGCCATTATGGTGGGAACAGGCGTTGGAGCTAAAAAGGGTATTTTAATCAGGGGGGGAGAATATCTCGAGCAGGCGGGCAAAATAGATACTGTGGTTTTGGATAAAACGGGAACCATTACCCGGGGGATACCCTCCGTAACAGATTTTTGTGTCCTTTCTTCCTTTGAAGAAAAAGAGCTGCTGGGAATTATCGCCTCGGCGGAGAAAAAGTCGGAACACCCCCTGGGACAGGCCATCGTTAAGCATGCCGCAGAACTCAATGCCCCCATGGTCGACATTAGCGGCTTTGAGGCCATTCCCGGGCAAGGAATTCGCTTCAATGCAAGGGATGAAATCTGGCATATCGGAAACGAAGCCCTGGCCAGATCCCAGGGGATTGATTTGTCACCGGTACTGGAACGGAAAAATGGTTGGGAAAAAGAAGGAAAGACCGTCATGGTGGTCATGGCGGGCGAAAAAATGGCAGGATTGCTAGCTGTGGCGGATACCGTCAAAGAGCATGCGACGGAGGCAATCTCCGAACTACGGCAAATGGGACTGGAAATATACATGCTGACAGGGGACCAGCGGCACACGGCCCTGGCCATAGCACGGCAGGCGGGCATTAATAATGTCATTGCCGAAGTCCTTCCTGACAGCAAAGCGCAGGAGATTCAAAAACTTAAAGACGCCGGTAAAATAGTAGCCATGGTGGGTGACGGCATTAACGACGCCCCGGCTCTGGCCACCGCACACGTGGGTATGGCTATTGGAACAGGAACCGACATAGCCATGGAGAGCGCCCCCATAATACTCATTCGCGGGGACCTGCGGACCATTGCCTCGGCTATACGGCTGTCGCGCCAAACACTTCGTAAAATCCGGCAAAACCTGTTTTGGGCCTTTGTGTATAACTTAATTTGCATCCCCTTAGCCATATCCGGCGTATTTACCCCCCTCATGGGTGGCACGGCCATGGCTTTCAGCTCGGTATCAGTGGTGACCAATTCACTGCTCTTAAAACGCTATAACCCGGAACATAAGAATGTATGGAATTGAAAGGAGGTGGCAGAAAATGGCTAAAGCTATACTTAAAGTTGAAGGTATGAGCTGCAACCACTGCAGAATGGCCGTAGAAAAGGCCCTAAAAGGGATTAATGGTGTAGAAAATGTGCAGGTGGATCTTGATAAAAAGGAAGTTGTGGTGACAGGCTCGGCCAGCCGGGATCATCTGGCTAAAGCGATAAAAGAAGCCGGGTATGATGTAATAGGTTAGTAATTATTTTACCCGAATTTATTTTTGTATTTTATATAAGGCCGATGGCTTTTAATGATAAACATATCTCTTTCCCCCATATGACAACTAAATATTGTTCTGTTAATAGCTAAACTTGGCATAGCTTTTAACCCTCCTTATCCCGGTAATGCGGACGCTCAGACACGCGTTACCGGAATTATCCTCGTTCGAAAGCTGTATACGGGGTTTTGGGCAACCCCGTATACAGTGATTTTTCTTTATTCCTCCAAACCTTTTGAATGGACAAGGCCATGAAGGTTGTTTTGCGTTTTTACCGGAATCCTTCAAGGCCTCAAGAAATCTTATAACTAATCTGCTTTAATTCCATCGAGTAAATCATTCATAAAATTTCTATGGTGGTGACGGTAATCGAAATATTCCCTCCAGGTGTTTTCCAGGAAGGTGTACCTGGCCAACTCGCGGCGGCTGAAAAGCAGCTCCCCGGAGGAGGCGTGATAACGCATGGCAGGGCTGGCACTGTTTAATATGTGAATGTCCACCGGCATACCGGCCAGGCGGTCCAGCTCCATGGCCAGCCGGGCTTCATATTCCCATGGAGTATTTATTTTGTTACTGTCACTGTCCAGATAAATGGCAACATCCATGTCTCCGCAGTGCCCGGGTTGGAGAAATGAGCCGTGCAAATAGGCAAACAGTATCTCCCGGTGGTTGGACAGAGCCCCGGCGATAATACTTACAATTTCCCTTTTTCTTTTTTCGGGGATATTAAACTTTTCCATGTTCATTTATCTTATGCTCCGTCCGGGCGGTTGAGGCTAGAAAAGCCGATACTTCCTGCATATATTTTTCCAGATCAGTTAAACTGTTTTTTAATATGGAGTATACTATATTGTCGTCGATTTTGCCGTACTGGTGTACCAGCAAATTTCTGAATTTGGCCATGGATGCCAAAATTATTGAGAGGTCCTCAGTGATTATATTCTCCTCGCCTAATATTCTGAAGCAGTCCGCATAACTGGCGGGAGATCTCCTGGTCAGCCGGGCGGCCAGATGATTGCAGATATTTTGAGCGGCTTCCAATGCGATTATGAGCTGGTATTTGACAGCAGAGAGAAGCGTAGAGTCATTTAACAGTTTTGTTTTTTCTATCCCGGCGTAGTTTTTCAGTAAAAACAGAGCCTGGCTGATATCTGTAAATTTTTCCCGTACAAGGTCTTCATTTATTTGTAATTTTCCCATATTGTTTTCCAAGAGTAATCCACCCTTTAGTTGTTGTAGATAGTTATATTGTAACAAATAATTTCCAGGGCGGGAAGCAGAGGGTTATAGGCAAGAATAAACTAAGCGGTTTGTAAGAGCGGATGAGGAGTGACCGCTTTTTTTTGATTAATACAAACCTTTCCTGGACGACATTGCCCGGGCAGGGTATATTGAAAATACCCGTCATTTCTATTTTGTCTGGAAAAGGTTTCACGGCAAACCCAGGCGCTTGACATTTTGTACTATACAATATATAAGTAATATTAAATTGTAATTAGGAATATAATTATTTAGGAGGTAATCGTGGTGAAGGATGATTACGCCATCGAGCAGTTTCGTAAAAATGGCTATAAAATTACACCACAGCGACAGGAGATATTACAGGCATTCATGGACAATAACAATAATCAGCCACTGAGCGCCGAAGAAGTTCACCGCAAGGTTGTTGAGAGATATCCCAACATAAGCCTTGACACGGTCTACCGTAATCTGAATGTTTTTTTAGAAATTGGAATTATCAGCAAGTTAAGCTTTCGGGAGGGTAAAAGCCGGTACGAATTAGATTTAGGAAAGCACCACCATCACCTTGTGTGTTTAAAGTGTGGTTTGACGGAAGTAATTGACTACTGCCCCTTTAAATTTTTGGAAGTTGAAAAGATTGAGGAAGAAAAAAAGTTTGAAATTACAAAGCACAGCTTTGAGATCTTCGGCTATTGCCAACTATGCAGGGAAAGGCCGGTAGAAAAATCTTTTAATAAATCTGTGAGTTGTTAAACCTTGAGCGAAAGGGGGGTTTAGATAGTGCTGGCCGGCCGCCTGGAATGATGAACGCTAACGGTATTACTTTGCTAAAAACTGATTAATTGAAGATAGAGAGAGGAAGGTTTAAAAAATGAGGAAATCTGCAATCCTTATAATGACTGCTGTTTTACTAATCGCTATGGTTATTTTTTTGTCGGCATGTCAGGGACAAACTTCTCCGGCGCCGGAAAAATCAGCGACAGGCAAAACATTGATCATCGCCACGTCGTTCTACCCTATGTACATAGCGTCTATAAACGTAGCTAAAGATGTACCAGGTGTGAAAGTCGTCAATATGACCAAGCCTACAACGGGGTGCCTGCATGATTATCAACTCAATCCTGATGACTTAAAAACTCTTAGTAAAGCTCAGATATTTGTTGTTAACGGCGCCGGGATGGAAGCCTTTATGGATAAAGTTGTTCAACAACTACCTGATTTAAAAACCATTGAGGCGAGTAAGGGTATACCACTGATAAAAGGTGAAGGAGAGGAAGGCGATAATCCTCACGTATGGGTGAGTATATCCGGTGCCGTGCAGCAGGTAAAGAACATCGGGCTGCAACTGACCACGCTTGACCCGGACCATGCCGCGCAATATAACGCCAACACCACCGCTTACGTTGATAAGTTGGAAGCGCTTCGCGTGAAGATGCATCAGGCCCTAGATGGCGCTAAGAAGCGGGATATTATTACCTTTCATGAGGCGTTCCCCTACTTTGCCCGGGAACTCAACCTGAATATTGTAGCTGTGATTGAAAGGGAGCCCGGCTCCGAACCAAGTGCCGCCGAGTTGGCCGATAGTATCGATATCGTTGAAAAATTCCAAATCAAGGCGCTCTTCGCTGAGCCCCAGTATTCGGTCAAAGCCGCGGAGACCATCGCCCGGGAAACAGGGACTAAGGTATATATCCTGGACCCGGTGGTGACAGGTCCCATGGAGTCGGACGCTTATTTAAAAATAATGGAATCCAACCTGAAAATTTTGGAAGAGGCGTTAAACTAATATGACTTATACCGGTGTCATTCAAAAATCACAAAGAACATCTTGTGGCTTATGCTGTACAAAGCTAAAAAACTTCGGGGTAACAGTAGGTAAAACGGAAATTCTACAAGGTATTGACCTCCACATTCATTGTGGTGAGCTAACGGCCCTGGTCGGCCCAAACGGAGCAGGCAAGACGACGCTTTTAAGAGCCATTCTGGGGGAAATAAGCCATACCGGTGAATTGACTTTCCTTGATGCTGAGGATTGCCGGAGAAACCCCGTCGTTGGCTACGTTCCCCAGAGGCTTGACTTTGACCCCGGGTCACCAATCAGTGTACTGGATTTGTTTTCAGCCTGCTTATCGTCCTGGCCGGTTTGCCTTGGCCATTCCCGACGCCTTCGGGAACGTGTCTTAGCCAGCCTGGCCAGCGTACAGGCAGATCACCTATTGGAACGGCGTCTGGGGGATTTGTCGGGAGGAGAACTCCAGCGGGTTCTCCTCGCCATGGCACTCGATCAGAGTCCCGACTTGCTGCTGTTGGATGAACCGGTATCCGGTATTGACGTACAAGGCAAAGATTTATTCTATGACCTGGTTTCTAATCTGCGTCAACAATATGACCTGTCAATTATATTGGTTTCCCACGATTGGTCCTTGGTGTCCTGTTACGCAGACCGCATCGTCCTCCTTGACAGAACGGTTCAGTGCTGCGGGACGCCGCAAGAAGTTTTCTCCAACGAGAGAATATTGCGGGACTACGGGCCGGCTATCAGAGAAGAGATGGAGCAAATTCCTTTGAAATCACAAATTATTCTCAGCGGCGGAGGTATGCACGCATGATGGAAACATGGTATGCTTTTGTCGACCATATTCTTCCATTTGCCTGGACTCAGCACATCTTTATGAAAAACGCGCTTCTGGCAGTACTCCTGGTCGGCCCGACCTTTGCTATCCTGGGGACGATGGTGGTAAATAATAGAATGGCCTTTTTCTCCGATACTGTTGGACACTCTGCTCTAACCGGGATTGCCATCGGAGTGCTGCTGGGCTTACAGGACCCTTTATGGATTATGGTGATATTTTCCATTGTTCTGGCCGTTGCTATTTCCTTGTTGAAGACATTTACCGGCGACTCCACCGATACAATCATCGGAGCTGTTGCCGCCACCATGGTGGCGCTTGGCATCGTCATCCTCTCGCGGGGCGGCGGGTTTAATAAGTTCTCACGTTTTCTTGTCGGCGATTTGTTGAGCATAACCCCGCAAGAAGTACTTTTACTGGCTTTCACGCTCATAGGGGTTATTCTTGTGTGGGTAATGATGTTCAATAAGTTTTTGCTGGTAAGCGTTAATCCATCCCTGGCGCTCAGCAGGGGTATCCCGGTCCGCCTGGTCGAGACTCTGTTTTGTGTTGTAACGGCGGTGGTAGTAACGATTTCCATTCAGTGGGTTGGTATTTTAATCATCAATTCGCTCTTAATCTTACC
Source organism: Peptococcaceae bacterium BRH_c4b (assembly GCA_000961595.1). Classification (GTDB taxonomy): domain Bacteria; phylum Bacillota; class Desulfotomaculia; order Desulfotomaculales; family Desulfocucumaceae; genus Desulfocucumis. The sequence goes on along the minus strand of LADO01000036.1, from coordinate 87,399 downwards.
GGCTGCAGCCGCGCGCAACGTTTCCCGTAATATGCGGCAGTACCATGTGGTCTCCGTACTAATAACACTTACCTCCGGAATAGCGGGACTACTCATGTCGTATTACTGGGCGACAGCGACCGGGGCAACCATCGTTTTATTCGCAGCGCTGTTTTATCTGGGTACACTTTTAGCAAAACCAAGGTTTGCCTAGGGGTCAGGCTCTTAACTTATTAACTTATTCATTCACTGCTGGTACCGCTTTAGTGGCATGGATGTCAAGGAAGAACTTGATAAATATGGATAATAGCCATTATGATGATTATGAACTTCATAGTGATGCCTCTTTACTTCCTGAGCGGCGCGATGTTTCCCATTAACTCCGCCCCTGACTGGATGAAAACCCTTATGGTAATAGACCCGCTGAGCTACGGTGTTGACGCCATCAGAAACATTGTATTTTCCGATACCATGGTGAATGTAGGGCAGGGCGTAAAGATATCACTGGCGGAAATGGCCCGCCAGGCCGGCCTGATTCGATGGGATCTGACGGTGGACATTGCCGTGATGGCCGCGGTGGCCGTAGTGCTGGCCAACATCGGTTCCCTGAGCTTTAGCAAAACGGAATAGTATGAAAAGCTCCCTGTTGCTGGTGTGGCAGGGGGCTTTTGTGATTTTAGAAATGATGCTAATACAGGGTAGCGTTACGCAGTAGGCAGACGAGGGTATTTCTAACAGGTTAACTATTAGGCTGGAGGTTTTTCTGTTAATCTGTGGAAATATAATTAAAACTGCTATTGAGGATTACATAGAATGAGATTAAATTTCATACTCTTTTTTACAATATTTTTCAGCATTTATGCCGCCGTTAACTACTATATAGGAATTCGGCTCTGGCAGGTCTTAGGTGGATTGGTACCGCCCCCGGGCGCAAAAATATACTGGACAGCCCTTACCGCAATGTCTCTGACCTATTTTATCAGCAGGTTTGCCGGTAATAATTTGCCGGATTGGCTGGATAACGCGCTGGAGATTGCAGGCTCGTACTGGCTTGCCCTGCTGTTTTACTCCTTCCTGGTTCTGATCGCGGTTGATTTGCTCCGCTTTATAGACCAGCGGTTAACTTTCTTGCCTGGGGTGTTAAAAAAGAATCCTGTTCTGGCGGGTCTGGCAACCATGGCTGTGGTTGCCGCCATACTGGCTTACGGGGCCTGGAACGCCAGAACTCCCGTAATACTGCATTATGATGTAAATATTGCCAAGCCTGCGGGTGATTTAAAGAACCTGCACGCTGTTGTTGTTTCTGATCTCCACCTGGGCAGCATCGTCAACCGGGACCGTCTGGACAGGCTAATCCACATGATTAATCAAAGGCGACCGGACATCGTGCTGCTGCCCGGCGATATTATCGAGCAGTCCGGGGTGTTCAGAAAGCAGCGCATGGGAGAGTCACTGCGGGAGATAAACACCAGGTATGGGGTGTACGCCGTTCCCGGTAATCACGAATATATCGGCGGCAAACCGGAGGAGGACTTCATGCTGTTGCGGGAGGCCGGGGTAAGGCTGCTGCGCGATGACTATATAAGGATTGGTGATAGTTTTTACGTGGCAGGAAGGGATGACCTGGCCGGCAGGTCATTCACCGGAAAGCCCAGGAAAGATCTGGCGCAGGTAATGGAGGGTATTGATAAAACACTTCCGGTTATTCTGATGGACCACCAGCCATACAAACTGGAGGAGGCCCAGAAGAACGGGGTAGATCTGCAGCTTTCGGGACATACCCATCACGGCCAGATATTTCCCCTGAATTACATCACCCAGAGAATATTTGAAATCGACCGGGGTTATTTACACAAGGGAGATTTAAACGTGATTGTCACCGTAGGCTTCGGAACCTGGGGCCCTCCTGTCAGGCTGGGCAACAGTCCCGAGATAATTGATTTGAACATCCGCTTTGGGGTACCGGGTAACTAAGTATTGTAAATGGCTAGCCGTGCCGCCTGCCAGAGGCGGTTTCTATTTGCGGACGTCAGGTACCTAAATAAAACTTTGTACTGATTGTCAGTGTTATGATAAAATGGTAAGGTGCAGGAGGTGATAGCAGTGGAAAGGTATGAAGTTGAAAAAAGCCTTGGCTTTCTGCTGGCCAAGACCCATCAATATTTTTCGTCCTTTTTCAAGGAAAAGCTGAATAAATATAGCCTTACACCCCCGCAATTCGCAATGCTGGCATTCTTATGGAAAAGAGATGGGCTCAGCCAGATACAGTTGGGCAACTGTATGAACACGGACAGGACAACCATCAGCGGAATAGTGGACCGGCTAGAAAAGGATGGTCTGGTAACCAGGCGCAGGGATCCGGAAGATCGCCGCACGTATTTAATAAATTTAACTCCCAGGGCCTTTGCCCTGCAAGATGAAATGGAAGAGATGGCCACGCAGGCAAAGTATGAGGTAACCGCCATGCTTTCGGATGGGGAAAAGGAACAACTGGAAAGAATATTGAGGAAAATACTGGACGCAGCTGCGGCCACCAGGGGATGCTGGTCACCGTCCAAATAGCGACTTACGAGCACTAATTTAAATTATAAGGGGAGAAATACGACATGTTTAAACGGAGGGGTTTTTTAACCTGCATCGCCCTACTGGTTTTAATATTGGCAGTATCCGGCTGCGGGCAGGGAAACAGTGAACCGGGTAAAAACAGCGGCCGGGAGGTGTCGGTAATTACCGCCAGGGAGGCCGCCACAAAACGCGGCATCACCGCCAGCGGCAAGCTGGAAGCGCTGGCATCGGCCAGCCTGGTGTCAAAAATATCGGGCAGGGTGGCAAAAATACCTGTGGATGTGGGCAGCAGCGTCAAGGCCGGCGATTTGCTGGTAAGCCTGGACGCCGGGGAACTGGCTGCAGCGGTGCAACTGGCGGAAGCAAATCTGAACAAGGCCAAAAACTCGGATCTTCCTTCACTACAGAATGTAGCCAGAACAACCCTGGATACCACCGGGGTTACTTTTAAAAATGCGGAAGCAGATTACAAGCGGACAAAAGCGCTGCTGGAAAGCGGGGCGGTATCCCAGCAGTCTTTCGATCAGGTAGAAAAAGCTTATCTAATGGCCAAAAGCGCCTTTGAATCAGCCAAGAAAAATGTGGAAATAGTGAGTAAGGGTACAGTGCCGGAGACTATTCGACTCTATGAGGCCCAACTGTCTCTGGCCAGGGCTAATTATGCTAACAGCATAATCAACTCACCAATCGACGGAGTTGTCACAGCCCGCTATATTAACCCCGGGGAACTGGCCGGGACCAGTGATCCCGTCCTGGCGGTGGTAAATCTGGACAAGGTTGTGCTCCGGGTCGATGTGGATGAAAGCATCATAAATTCATTGCGGGAAGGCAGCGAGGTGGATGTAAAAGTAGCCGCCGTTTCTGATAAAACCATTAAGGGCACCATTACCAATATAGCCCTGGCGGCCAGTCCCACCACCAAGGCCTACCAGGTTAAGATTCAAATACCCAATACTGATCACCTGCTGAAGCCTGGCATGTACGCCGAGGTGACTTTGGAAAACGAACAGAGTAATGGGATTAGCCTGCCCAGGGAGGCTGTGCTAAAGAGTGGCGACAAGGAGACGGTCTTGCTTGTCTCGGAAGGAACTGCCAGTAAACGCCAGGTGAAAACTGTTCCTCTGGATGATAAAAATATACTGGTTATTTCCGGCCTTAATGCCGGAGACAAAGTGATTGTAGGCAGCCCGTCGACGCTGGCGGACGGAACCAAAGTAAACCCCAGAGAGAAACAGTAATAAGGCAGGTGAGCACTGATGGATAAAAAGAAAAAGATCATGCTGGCGGTGCTGGGCGCCATGGTTGTTACCCTGCTTGCGGTCAGCGGTTACTACTGGTATATGAGCAGTCATTATGTGCAGACCGATGACGCCAGGGTGGACGCCACCATAGTAAAGGTCAGCCCCCAGATTTCGGGTAAAATCACCGAAATGTATGTTGCCGAAGGCGACAGTATAAAAGAAGGGGATACCATCGCCCGCCAGGTGGACTTTACCCTGGCCAAGGGGGCTAACCTGGATATGGCGGTTATTAAAACCCCGGTTAGCGGCACGGTGGTTAAAAAGATTGGTAACGTGGGAGAAGTGGGAGTGCCAGGTCAGCCCCTGGCCATGGTGGCCGACCTGAACAGTGTCTACCTTTCGGCAAACATTGAGGAGACAGAGTTAAACAAAGTCAGAAGCGGCCAGTTTGTAGACTTTAACGTGGACGCCTTTCCCGGTGTAAATTTTACTGGTGAGGTTACTTCCATCGGCGAAGCCACCAATTCGGTTTTTTCACTGCTGCCTACCCAGAATACAGGGGGCAATTACACCAAGGTGGTGCAGCGCATCCCTGTTAAAATTGCCATAAGCGACTATAAAGGCTGCAGACTGCTGCCGGGGATGAACGCTATTGTCAAAATCCATCTTAAGTAGGTGAGAGCCGGTGTCGGAAATAAAGGGCAAGGCTATGACCGGGCCCGCCTGTGATCACAACGGCCCGCCCGGCAGCATTCCCTGGCTGGCGATGATGACGCTGATTATCGGCTCCTTCATGGCCATATTAGACGGCAGCATAGTAAATGTGGCCCTGCCGAAACTGATGGCCATATTCGGCGTAGCGCCCGACTCCATTCAGTGGGTAATGACGGCTTACCTGCTTGTCTCCGGTGTTGTGGTACCGCTGACCGGTTATTTAAGCATCCGTTTCGGCAGCAAGCAGATGTATATTTTTTCCCTGGGGGTTTTCACCATAGGCTCGGCAGTATGCGCCCTGGCCTGGAACAACAATTCCCTGGTGGCGGCCAGAGTGCTGCAGGCCATAGGCGGAGGCATGATCATGCCTGTGACCATGACCATGATTTTTACCATCGTACCCAGGGAAAAGATGGGCATGGCCATGGGCGTATGGGGCATTTCCGCCATGGTAGCCCCTACTGTGGGGCCGACCCTTGGCGGTTATCTGGTTGATAATTTCGGATGGGAATGGATTTTCACAATAAATATTCCCCTGGGTGTGGCCACCATATTTCTGGCCTATCTACTGCTTGGCGAAACTCCCCGGCGTAAGGATTTAAAGCCGGATATACCGGGTATTGTACTGAGCGGGACGGCCTGCTTTTGCATTCTGCTGGCGCTCAGCAAGGGACAGGATAAGGGCTGGACTTCACTGTACATCGTTGACCTTTTTATAATAGCAGTCTTTTGCTTTGTTATGTTTATCATCTGGGAGCGTATAACGCCACACCCTCTCATAAATATGAGTTTATTCAGTAACCGTACCTTTAGTATAACCCTGGTAGCCATTTCTTGCGTTACCGTGTGCTTGTTTTCTGTGATTTATATGATCCCGCTTTACGCTCAGAATATTTTAAATTACACACCTATGCAAACCGGTCTTCTGATAATGCCCTCGGCGTTAATCATGGGTTTAATGATGCCCTTGAGCGGCAGGCTTTTTGATAAAATAGGCGCTTTGCCCCTCTGCGTGATTGGACTGGGCATCACGGTTATAATAACCTTCCAGTTGCATGCCGTTACATACAACACCAGTTATTATGAACTGCAGTGGCTGCTGGTTAAGCGGGCTTTCGGCCTTGGCCTGGCTTTTATGCCGCTGTCCACTGCCGGTATGAATACCGTGCCGCCCTTTATGGTGGCCGGAGCCGCTGCGTTAAACAATCTGGTCAGGCAGATCGCATCTTCATTTGGTATAGCTTATTTAACCTATGTAATGCTGCACAGGCAGGATTATCACGCCGCTATGCTGTCCGAAACAGCCAACTGGTCATCACCCGCTACTGTGGACGTCATCAATAATATCCAAGCTTACCTGATACAGTATGGCATGGGGCCACAGTCTGCGGCCATGGGCGCGCCGGGAATACTATCTTCCATCGTTAAAAGGGAAGCCTTTATATCCGGCATCGCGGATGCCTATATAGTGGTCGCAATAATTGTGGCGCTGGCCGTTCCACTGAGCCTATTTCTGAGTAAAAAGACGGTGGAGAATGAAAGGCTGAAACAATTAAAATTGTTTGCCCACCTGGCGCCTCCCGGTATGGGCGTACCTCCTGGAGCAGGCAAGCCACCAGGTCCAGGAGGTACGCCGGGATCTGGTGGGCCGATTGGTGGGGGAGGGCCACCTGGTAAACCTTCCGGAGTACCGCCCGGCGGGCCGGAGGGAGGACCACCGGTAATTCCGGCGGGTGGACCCACCCAGGGACAGCAGCCCGGGAGTTTTAAAGACGGGGCGCCTTTCGGGGAGCCGGCTGAGGTTCTCTAATTGGCTCCAAGAGACATAGGGCTTATATATAAGTGAGTCCTGGGTTCGGAAGGGGCTATTTCCCTACCGAACTCTTAGAGCGAACATAAAGGTATGGGGACACACCTCCATTTGGAGCCTGACTTTGGGGTTGGAGGAATGTCCCCAATTAAACGAGCTAACAGCCTGTAAGACCCCGACCTTCGAGGACGGGGTCTTACAGGCTGTTAGCGAGATAAAGCCGGTCAATATGCGGGAATTGATCATGGCTTGTGTAATATTTTAGCAATTTTTGGTCAATCATATTTGGTAATAGTTTTACCGGGGAGGATATTGTGAATAGGTTAAGTAATGGAAGGGTGTATATAACTTTATTGATTATATTGTTATTGGGATTTTCCGGTTATATGTTGAGGAATTACCTTAACATGGACGGGCGGGGAATGCCGGGGTCGAATGAACGAGAAAAAATCCATGCAAGTGAAACCCTTTGCGTGAGCGAAAACTCATACGGGACTCCGGGAACTGCCGCTGCAACTGTCAACAACGTAAGCGGGGCTGAGGTTAAGACGGGGGATAAGACTTCGGATACTCCAATGGCAGCGTTATCAAATAACAAGCGCGGCTGGGGATTAAAGCGAAACAAGGAGCACTACCAGCCAGAAATGCCATCCTCAATTAGCAGTACCTTGAATAAATATGGCGCATACTGGATCGGCAGCCCCAAGGGTAAGGTAGTTTACCTTACTTTTGACGAGGGCTACGAAAACGGTTATACCTCAATAATTTTAGATACTCTTAAGTCCAATGGTGTCAAAGCCGCCTTCTTTGTCACCGGCCATTACCTAAAAAACCAGCCGGAACTGGTCAAGCGCATGGTGGACGAGGGACACATTGTTGGCAATCATACAAATACCCATCCCAGCCTGCCGGATGTTTCCAACGGTCAGATAAAAAAAGAATTGCAGGTTGTGGAGAAGATGTATGAAGATATCACCGGCAAGAAGAATATGAAGTACCTGCGCCCGCCCAAAGGCGAGTACAGCGAACGTACCCTGGCGGTGACCAGGGAATTGGGCTATCACAACATCTTCTGGAGCATGGCCATGGTGGACTGGGTACCCATGTCAGGCGGACCTGAACAGGCTTACCGGGGGGTAATGGATAACCTCCACAATGGCGCATTAATACTGCTGCATGCAGTGTCCAGGGACAACTCCATGGCACTGGACAGGATACTAAAAGACATTAAGGCGCAGGGATATGCGTTTAAAACACTGGATGATCTGGCTAAAGAGCAATTATGATCGCGGTAATTCTGTTGTCATATACCATTCTTATTTGCTTTCGGCGGATTTGGGATGCGTTGGCCCTGCAAAAAAAAGAGGCTGCAGGTTATTCCCGCAGCCTCCTGGAATATGCCGGCCGACTTAGTCCGAACCTAAAGACACGTCATCCAATAACAGTGCTTGCATTCCATTCTATGCATATTTTAGATATAGTGACATATAGTGGTAAATAATAATAAATGCCTCTGACTTCCTAAGGGACTAAGTCAAGGACTCTCGACTTAGTCGGTATTTTTCCAAGAGTGAGTCAGCGGACGGTTTATGTGAGGGATGTGTGGTTCACGCTCACGGAGACAAATTAGATTTAGCAAAGTAATACTTTCGGGTGTACTGGTTTTCCTCTTTTATTGTTATATTTCATGTGTAGGATCGGTAGTAAAGTGGGTCGGCAACGCTTCAAAAGTTATCATTATAAACAAATCTCAGGAATAAGTGGAGGGTAATATGCGTACAAAACCATGTCTGGCCCTTTTGATGTTTTGTGTGCTTCTGTTTGTTGCAGGCTGCGGCGATTCCGGCAAGGCCGTCGCGCCGCAGGGGGATGCCGGGGGAGCGAAAGAGACAGAGACGGCCAAGGGGCTGATTGACCCATGCACGCTGCTGACCAAGGCCGAGGCGGAAGCCGCCCTGGGCGAGCAGGTAAAGGAGCCTGAATTCACGGATACCAAGAATCCGCTGGGGCAAAAGCTGTGCCTTTATTCGCCTGTGTCAGAAAATACGGGAAGGTTTATCCAGATCGGGCTGGTTCAAAACGAGGGCATGGGGAAGAACCTTCGTGATCAGGGATACAACGTGGAACAGCTATATACGGAAACAAAAAAGAACCTTACGGATGCCAAGCCTGTATCAGGTATCGGGGACGAAGCCTTTTGGGGCACCAATGGTCTTCACATATTGAAGGGGAATGTCTACCTAAACATCAGTGTGGGCAACTCCAGCAAGCCGGAAAACCTGGAACTGGCCAAGGGCCTGGCGGAGAAGGTCGTCAGCCGTTTATAGCGGCTAATTACATTTTCTGAGGCAAGGTAAGAACCCGCCATTGTGACTGTTGAGGGAGCTTATCGACTATCGATTCTACGCCATCGCCGCTCTTTCCAGTGTCGGCAAGCCGGTCTTTATCTCGCTTACAGCCTGTTATCCCCGTCCTCGAAGGTCGGGGATAACAGGCTGTAAAGCTCGAACTTATATCAAAGGTCCCGAGTTGTTCTACTTTGTCAACGTTGTTGCCGACGACATGTCCGATCTGGTCGAAGTATACCATTGCACATTCTTTACTTAATGATTTCTTATCTTTCGAAAGCTGTCCCCGCTGTCAGGCAAAGCGCTAATAACTGGCTGCGCCTCTTGATTCCGAGTTTGTTGAATACATTTTGCAGGTGCATCTTGACCGTATTCACCGAGATGTCCAGCCTGGCGGCGATTTCCAGGTTTGCCGCCCCGGATATAACCAGTTTTACTATGTCACGTTCGCGGGTGGTGAGGGGGACAAAAGGAGATGCCGAAGCGATATGTGCCTGTTGTGTCTGAGGCATCCACAGCTTGCGGCGAGAGGCTTCCAGGGCGTGGTGCCACTGCAGCCGGTTCAGCAGGTGCGGGTAGACGAGTTGCAGCAGGTAGACATCTTCCGGGCTGAAGTCGCCGGTGCTTTTGTGGCGGTGAAGGCACAGCCCGCCAAAGACCGCTTGTCCTTCCTTTAAGTCAAATCCCAACAGGTAATGGGTGCTATAGGTCCGGAGGAAGTCGTTATAATATTCACTTTGTTTTGTCCATATTTCATACGCGAGCAGATCCGTACTGCGTGCAACTAATCTACCGCTTGCGCTGTAGGATTGGTGGACTTCGTCAATATGAAAGTAATACCGCTGGTAGGGCTCGAGCGATTCACGCGGGGTATCCAATAAAACCGGATTCCCTTGAACAAGTCCTGTCATCGGGTCGTTTAAAAAAAAGTTTCCATGATCGAACCAGATCAGTTTACGAAGCATCTCAAGGGTTACCCGGCGCACTTCGTCAATATCCGGTATAGCACCAATGGCTGCGACAAGGTCCAGTATTTTCCTCTCCTGCATGACATCACCCCCGGGTGAATGATATTCTTTTCCGGTTAATCAAATGATAACACAACAGTGGAATTAAAAGTATAAAAACCATTTTTCTAATACTTTTGGGTATATGAGACAGCTACGGTTTCTTGTAGAATGAAAAGCATGACAAATATTTGAAACCACAAGAAAGGGAAGGTGAAGAAATTGAAAAACCAGCATATAGGAAAAAAATCAGTTTTTTTTCTGGCTATTGTTTTGCTGTTGGTTATCCTGAGCACCCTTCCGGCGACGGCAATAAATCCGCAGCCCGAGCCGCCGGGGAAGATCCAGGTTTTTATCAACGGGTCTCCTCTAACGATGGATGTGGCCCCTTCACTTGAACAGGGCCGCACGCTAGTTCCCCTGCGGGCGATCTTCGAGGCCCTAGGGGCCACGGTAGAATGGTATGAATCCGACCAGAGCGTTACTGCTAAAAAAGGGGATTTGTCCGTCCGTCTGCAGATCGGGAGCAATGCTGCCTATAAAAACGAGATGCAGGTAACGCTCGACGTGCCGCCCCGTATCGTGAATGACCGTACCCTGGTACCGCTGCGCTTCGTCAGCGAAGCGCTGGGAGCGCAGGTTGACTGGGATGGAATAAACAAGAAAGTGAGCATTACTTCCGGTGCCGGTCAGCCTATACCGTCTGATTCGTCTCAACAGGCTGCCGGGCAGCCGGCCCAATCGACTCCCTCGACGGATGCCGATCTGTCCGGATCAGTTCACAATTATTTGCTGCTTCCTGTTACGGAAAAGAAATTTGACGCCGCGTATATATACAGGGACAAATTACAGGCCAAGCCTTTGGACCCGAGTAAATTCCTGCTCGACAAACCCCTTAAGGTGGATTATTCCCAGTATGTTACCCTGACCGGGAACCAGGACGGCTGGGGTGGGTGTATTGGCCGGTCCATCGTGCACAGTATCGACATCCTGAAGGAAATGGAGCATCCGTACACCCCCGATCTTTCTTTCTGGTATCTTCATTCCCGACAGGACCAACTGATGCAAAATAGCGTGCCGGGCAGCAATGTCACCAAGACCCTCCTGGAGAATAACGGGCTTTGCCCGGAATCTACCCTGCCGACAGACTATGACAAGGCCAAGTTAATAACCGACGAAAACGGCGATCCGGTGAAATGGGATTTCAGCGCGATGCCGCAGCCATCGGCGGCCAGCAACGCAGAAGCAAACCTCTATAGGATCAAGACCTACAGTGAATCCGTCACCCCAACCGTGGATGGCGTAAAGAGCCTGCTTTGCCGCTATGGCCCCGTAATCGCTGGCGGATCTATACCAATACTCCTCGGGCCGAACCCACCGGAGGGGCACTGCGTCACGATTGTGGGCTATGATGACGGAGCCGGTGCCTTCAAGTGCCTGAACAGTTGGGGAGATCATTGGGGCCCCAGCGGAAACGGCTTCTTTACCATTCCGTACGACCAGCTTACAGATAATTTTGACTGGGTGAGATATTTTGAAAATCTTCCCTCTGACCGCTCATTGAACGGGCATGCTTACTCGGCCCGGATCAGAATTAATCATCAAAATGAACGTAATAATCTTACCGTAAAAATTGGTATAGAAGGCAAAGCGTCGCTGGTGGTCTGGGACCGGCCCAACGACGAGCCCAAGCCGCATCCCTACGATAACAGTAAAGATCTCTGCATCGATGTGCCGCTCCCCATCACTGAATGGCCGCCGGGTTATTACCACCGGTGGTACGTGGAGGTAACAGACGGCGTGAAAGACAACTTGACGGCCAAAATCGAGGAAATCACCCTGGCCCGGCTTTACCACAATCCCAATAATCACACCATCGGCAGATTTCAAACGGAAACTTATAAGCCTGATCAAACAAATATTGTAGTTCCCGATGGGGGGAGCATTAAAGTCTATATTCCCACCGCCAATCCCGCCAAGCCACCGCTGGAGGTAATGGATGATCTACCATACACCCTGTCTATACAGCCGGACGGGCTGTCCCTCACGGGAAAACTGACTGTCCTTTCACCTTCGCCCGGAGCCGTACCAGCCGCGGGGAAAGAAGTGAAGATTTACAAGCCTGTGCCGGAGATTTGCGTCAATAAGCCTCCCCAGTGGGTACAGATAGGCACATCCGTAACGGCCGCCGATGGGAGTTATACCTTCAGCGAGCCCAAACTTTATATAGGCAAGCAATATGTTTATGCGGCGGCCTTCACCGGCAGCGACGGCAAGGTGCTGGCGTCAAGCGACGAAGCTGTAATCGATCTGAGTTCGAAGCTAAAATATCCGCTGGAAAAACTACAGAAGCCAAAAATCCCTGTGGAACCGGTTCCCAATCCTGTCCAGGAGATTATCCAGCCGGAACAGAGTATCCAACCGGTTCAGCCGGACAATGACTTAAACATCCCAAGCACCCTGTACCGATGACACCCGAGCCAGCTCAGTGCATGGGCCGATAGCTGGATTAGAAAATGACGGAATATAATAATAGACAATGGCCGGGATTATGACCCCGGCCATGATTGATTCTGGGAATTTGACTGAATTGGGCTTACTTTTTACCAAGTATTGTTTTTTCTCCGGGGCTGAGCACGATCACTTTCACATCCGGGGCTTTTTCTTTGCTAAGTTTAACAAATTCTGCAGGATCTTTGACTAATAATTCAAAACTACCATAATGAATGTGAACTACCTTTTCAGGTTTTAATAGAATAAGGCTATATGCCGCTTGGAATGGGTCCATGGAATAGGTTTTTGCATCCTATTGTGCAGCCGTGGCATGCTTTTCCCTACTTCGTATTCTTTCCATGCCTCAGGTGTTAGGTTTTTGGGTACTGTCTCAGGAGGCCAGTATTCCTGGAAATAGCGGTAACCCGGAAACCATCTGACCATGCCCAATATGTGATCCATAAACAGAGGATATTTCCCGGATAAAATCATCATTTTTAATAAAATGCCTTTCTTCACGGGCAAGCCTGCCAAATTCCTCAGCGTCAGCAACCTCCACTTTACCTGAGCCCCGTACTGCTATTGCCTTGAGGTTTTTTGAACCAAAAACAGCGCCGCTTCCCCGGGCAGCGGAATTATACTTGTCAATAATAGTGGAGGCAAACCGGACAAGGTTTTCACCGGCCTGGCCTATACATGCCACACTGATGTCTTTACCATGCTCTTTCATGAGTGTATCGGTGGTTTGCCATGTTGATTTGCCCGTGATGTGAGAAGCATCTCTCAATTCTATGTCACTGTTGTTAATCCAAAGATATTTGGGGCTGCTTGCTTTACCTGTTAGCACAATCGGGTCATAACCGGCCCGTTTGAGATAAGCTGCAAATGAACCACCCGCGGGGCCATCACCCAGTATGCCGCTTTGAGGTGAAAGAGTGCTTATTTCTGTCCTGCTTGACAGTCCCAGCTCTGTACCTGAAAAAGTGCCCGGAGCAATGCACAGTATGTTATCCGGACTCAATGGATCAGTGCCCGGACTTATTTCTTTAAACAATGTCATCGAGTTAAAGCCCCGGCCACCAATAAAATTTTTAGCATAACTGTTTTCAAGCGGTTGTACAGTAATTTTTTCTGTCGATAGATTGATTCTAAGAATAGAGCCTCTCCAGCCGTACATATTCTTCACCTTCTTTAAAAAATTTGATTGACAAATTGATTAAAACAAATTGTACGTGACTACCGGGTATTGTTATAAGTTGTAACAGTCATATATTTAAGCATATTTTTATTTTCCTATTTACAAATGTCACATTAGGTGTAAAATTACACTAAAGGGGTTGTTGTTTTATATGACAAGAGATGATTTTATAAAAAAAGTGGATGAAAAATTAAAGCTGATACGAATTGAAAGTGATTATACCCAGGATAAAATGGCTGAAATTCTAGGTATTTCTAAGAAAACTCTAATTCAGATTGAAAAAGGCAGGTCCACTCTTGGCTGGGCAGGGGCTGTAACCTTGTGTACAATTTTTAGAAATAGTGAAGTGCTTGAGATGACCTTTGGAGGCCACCCCCAGGATATTATCCTATCTTTGGCCTTTACCGGTTATGAAAGTAATTATGACAAAACCATGGGTGGAAAAGTTTGGTGGGTGAATACAGAAAGCAAGGAAGAGTTTATCCTTCAGCAGAATATAGTTTCCCGGCACTACAGGATTTTAGGTGGTCAGAATAGAATCTGCTCGTCCTTTGATTATGAATATATAAAAAAGAGGCTGCAGGAGCTCTGTTCAGATAGTGGGGGTAAATAAAGTGCTGACATTTATTAAAGCATATATTAAATCAATGAGGCTTTATTACGCTTTTGTTACAGGGATTTCCGGCTGGATTGGCATGGCCTTTTATGAATATATCGCCAAATCCCCCTATCAAACAATTGAGATGGTCCCCTCAACAGAGAAAAAGGCAGTAATACTGGTAATGCTTTTTTTAAGCTGGGGTATAAACCAGATTATCAATGATTATTTAGGGCTAAAGGAAGACAGCATCAATGCGCCTCAGCGCCCCATGGTTACCGGTGAACTGGACCCCCCCAAAGCTCTGGCGTTATCCGGTTTATTACTGATCATGACTTTATTGATTACATACTTTTATCTGGAACCTATTGCCCTCATTTCCGCAATCCTGGGGATTGTATTAAACTTCTTATATCAATACGCAAAAGGCCACGGTATTTTTGGCAATATTGTATTTGGCCTCATGATTTCCATGTGTACTGCCTTCGGATTTCTGGCAGCAGGTCCAACGGAGTCACCGTATTTTACATCCAGCCGGGTTTCGGTGCTTATACTGGTAGCAGTAATGAATGGCCTGATGACCTTTTATACATATTTCAAAGACTACGCAGGTGATAAAGCTGCAGATAAAAGGACTATTATTGTACAGCTGGGGATTGATAAATCAAGATATATTGCAGCCATCTCAGCTTTTCTCCCCGCTGTAATCTTTTCGCTGCTTTATTTTAATAATTTTATTGAAGCAAGGGTAAACAATATGTTCCTCATCCTGGCTGGATTAACGTTTTTTCTAGAGCTGTGGACCGGATATCTCTATTATAAAAATCCCAAGGGTAGGAGGACTTATTATTCTCTGGCTGCTAATTTCAGAGCCTGCACCTGCGGGCAGGCAACCCTAATCGCTTTATTCAATACCGAACTGGCTATGTTGCTTTTTTTAGTTTCGTATATGTTTGTAGGATTTTTGTTTGATTTACACACCAATCCCAAATCTTAGGTTAGTTGACTGGAGGATATTGATTTGAAACTGTTTGAACCTGCTAAAATAGGTCCATACCAGTTGAAGAACAGAATATTCCGGTCTGCAACTTTCGAGGGAATGTGTGATTGCCAGGGACACCCCTTGCCCGAATATAGACAGTTATATAGGAAGTTGGCCTCAAGCGGGGTAGGAGGTATTTGTACAGGTTTTGCTTTTATCTCACCTGAAGGAAAAGCTATGCATCCAGACCAGGCCGGAATTGACAGTGAGGCAAAAAGTAAATACTTTTTGCCGGTTACAGATGATGTACATAAATACGGCTGCAAAATTTTCATGCAGTTGGCTCACACCGGCAGGCAGACAAGGAAAAAAGAAACGGGGCAGGATGTTTGGGGAGTATCTAAAAAAAGGTCATTATATTTTGGTGGTTCTCCCCGGGAATTATCTACACAACAGACATATGCGTTGGTTAGCAGGTTTGCAGAATCGGCCCTATTTGCTAAAAAGGCTGGATTTGATGGTGTCCAATTGCATGCTGCCCATGGCTATCTTATACATCAGTTTATTTTACCTTCCATCAACAATAGAAAAGATGAGTTTAGAGTCGATGGCGATACCAACATAGGCACAAAATTTTTAGATTTGGTTATTGATGAGATCAGGTATAAGTGTGGAAATGAGTTTGCTTTACTGGTAAAAGTAAGCGGCGGCGACGACTATTTTAATAGATTTACCACCGGACAATTTGCAGACCTGATCCGCTTTCTTGATTCCAAAAAAGTTGATGGAATTGAAATCAGCCATGGGACTATGGATTATGCGCTAAATATTTTTAGAGGAGATATACCCCTTAAGGTAATTTTAAAGCACAACCCTGTGTTCAAAACAAATAATGGTATTATGAGACATGCCTTTAATGCGCTTTTTTACCCATTATTAAGGTTGAAAATAAAGCCGTTTACACCAATTTATAATATCGAATATGCCAAAATCGCCAAAGCATTGACTGGTATTCCGGTTATTTGTGTGGGGGGTTTCAGGACGGGAGAGGAAATGAGCCAGTGTTTGGAAAAGGGTTATATTGATTTTGTCAGTATGTGCAGGCCCTTTATTTGTGAGCCGGACATTGTAGAAAAGTTAGAGCAAGACGAAAACTATATTTCAAAATGCACTAATTGCAATATTTGCGCCATAATGTGCGATTCTGACCAACCAACCCGGTGCTACAGGAGGTCTTGAAATGAATTTGGAGGATAGGATTATTGCTATATTAAAGAATAATTTGCAAGGAGCGCCCGAGATTACTCTTGAAACCCGGTTAGTTGAAGACCTGATGATTGATTCACTGGATAAGCTGATGATTATTTCAGCCCTGGAGGATGAATTTTCGCTTGCCATTGATGAAGAAGACTTTGCAGGCATAGTTACCGTAAATGATATTGCGGTTAAACTCAGAGCAGAGTATTTGTGAGGAGAAACAGTATGTATCTGGAGGATTTTTATAACAGATTCAGCCTGGATGAGAGCCTTGCCCGGGCCACGGGCTTTAATCCGTATTATATAACAATAGAATCCGGGTTGGATGAAAAGGGTGTTATTAACGGCAATAAGATGATCAATCTTGCTTCCAACAACTATCTTGGCCTGGCTGCGGACAGCAGGGTCAAAGAGGCTGCTGTAGGGGCGGTTCAAAAGTATGGGGCATCCCTTTGCGGCACTCCTATAGCCACAGGATACATCGATTTGTATAAAAGGCTGGAAGAAAAGCTGGCAAACTTTATCGGGCTTGAGGAGGCAATTATTTTACCCTCGTGTTACCAGGCCAATAATGGATTGTTTAGTTCAATTGCCGGCCGGGAAGACCTGATTATCGTTGACCGGTTTGCTCATTCTTCATTGATTCAAGGAATAAAAGCTGTAGGCTGTAAAATCAGACCTTTTCTACATAATAATCTGGAGCATCTTGAAGGTATTTTGCATCGTTCCCCGGGTTACAGGCAGGTTTTTGTTGTTACAGAGTCTGTTTTTTCCACGGATGGCAGTATCGTGCCTTTTAAGGAAATAGTTGATTTGTGTGAGACATATAATGCAATGCCCGTAATAGATGACTCCCATGGCCTGGGAGTACTGGGTAAAGCGGGAAAAGGGATTCTGGAAGAACAGAAAATAGACGGCTACAGAGGTATTTATACTGCGTCCCTGGGGAAGGCCCTGGCTAATTCAGGCGGAATAATCAGCGGAGAGCAAAGAGTTGTGAAATATCTTAAATATTACTGCCCGCACCTGGTTTATTCTACCGCGCTTACGCCGTCAGTCCTGGCTGGCATCGAGTCTGTCCTGGAAATTATGCATTCAGAATTTGAAACCATTAAGAAGAGGCTGGATTCATATAAGCAAGTAATATTTGCCAGCCTGCTTGATGCAGGATTTGCAGTGGTGTCAAGCAATGCCCCGATTAACTCCATTAAAACAGGGAGTAAGGAAAATACCTTTGCGACCGCAAAAAGGCTTTTTGAAAATGGGATTCTTGCAACACCTTTTATTGAGCCCTCCGTTCCGGTAAACGAAGGACGGGTTAGGTTGATTGCAGGAGCCAATTTGTCACAAGATACTATTGAAGAAGCAGCCGCAATTATCAAAAGGATAGGTCATAAATGAGATATTTCTTTATTCTGAATCCAGGTTCTGGAGGCGGAAAAAGCAGAAACAATTTTAAGAGGATATTTGCTATTCTTGACCATGAAAACATTAATTACGAATTCAAACTAACCTCCTCCCTTGAAGATGCATACGCCATTTCCCTGGAGGCCAACAAAAAGGGTTGTGATGTAATCGTTGCTGTCGGAGGAGATGGAACGATTAACAGGGTCTTAAACGGGTTTTATGATGCTTTGGGCAGAAGAATTTCCAGTTCAAAGCTTGCTGTTATATATACCGGCACAAGCCCTGACTTTTGTAAGAGTTACAATATCCCACTAAAAATTGACCATGCCGTTAATATGCTGCTTACAGGGAAAAGCAAAAAAATTCAGGTCGGCAAAGTAACCCATGCATGCTTTTATGACCAGGGGTTGGATGGTCAGCCGATAAATATTAAAAACGAAAACGTAAAAACAAGCTATTTTGCCTGTTGTGCCAATATTGGCCTGGGTGCTTCACTTGCCAGGAGTGCAAATAGTGGGATCAGAAAATATATTGGAGATTATGCGGGAACATTTGTCGCCCTTATCAAAACACTGCTAAATTATAAGGCCTGTAACTTCACAGTTAATTTTGACGGCCAGAAACAGGTTATGGAAAAGGTTTTCAATATAGCCGTAGGGAGGACGACTTTTATTGCTTCGGGAATAAAGGTTAAAAACGATTTATCCCCCGGAGATAGCCGCTTTTACAACCTTATTGTCAAAAATATGCGCTTTACAGATTGGTTGGGTGTGGTTAGAAAAGTATACAGCGGTAAGGAGTTTGTTAATAACGACATAATCTCGTTGCAATATGCCAAATTCATAGAAGTTCACGGCAGCAGCGGTAATCCTGAATTGGAGTTCGACGGTGATCCCAGAGGTTTTCTTCCCTGTTTGATTGAAACTGCCCAAGACCCGTTGGACCTGATATGTGAGGTTTACTATGAGTAAAGAAAAAGAAATGATTGAGACAATCAATAAACATATGCCCAGGAGTTCAAACCAGCTCAATAAATTGTTTGAATCGGACTCTGAAATAATCGATTTTAATGGTAAAAGGCTTATTTACAATATAGACGAATTTTCGGAAGAAGACCTGTTAAGAGATGAAGATCCATATATACTGGGCTGGAATATGGCAGTAGGCAGTATAAGCGACATCCTGGCTTCCGGGGGAAGGCCAAGGTATTATGCGCACAGCCTGGTTATTCGTGATTCGTGGACCAAAGCATACGTCGAAAAACTATCTATGGGCATTGCAGATGTGCTAAAGGAAGCGGGGGCATCGTTTATTGGCGGGGATTTTGGGATATCCGGAACCTGGAGATATACCGGATCAGTAATCGGCCACCTGGAGGGTCCGCCTATGCTAAGGAGCGGGGCAAAGGTTGGGGACTTGATTTTTATTTCCGGCGAAATAGGGATTGGCAACATAGAGGCGGCTCTTAAACTGTACGCCGGAAACCCTTTAGTTAGAAACATAGCAAAGAGATGGAAAAATTACTTCAGGCTTCGAAGCAAAGAGGCAGACTTCATAAAAAGATACAGTAGTTGCTGCATTGATACAAGCGACGGTGTGTTTAACGCGCTCAATGCTATTTCTGAGATGAGTAAGGCGGGTTTTGAACTTGGCGACCTGCCCTATAAAAAAAGCGGTTTGTTGTTGGAAAAGGTCATGAACATACCAAAAGAAGTATTGTTTTTAGGCGAATGCGGCGAGTACGAATTGCTTTTTACCATAAGTAATGAGTCCTATGAAGAATTTATTGAGGAATCAAAAGAGATGAAGCTACAATTTTATAATATTGGTGAAATAAAAGAACAAGGCAGCAAATCGCTTTGGGCTGCAGATCGGAAAATTGACTTAACAACGTACGATTTAAGGGCCAGGGATTACCGGGATATTAAAGACTATTTAAGGGATATTAAAAATTTTCTGTAACTACCCTGAAAATAAGTTTAGGGAAATGTCATCCTGAGCGTTAGCGAAGGATCTTAGGATTCTTCACTTCGTTCAGAATGACATAACTACAAACAGATTTTCACCCTTCTGCTGGTACCGCTTTAAGCGGCATGGGGGTCTGAATTCTGAATACCTGAATAGTAACAATTTCCTTGCTTTAAGGAGGCCAACTTGAAACGAAGAGTTGTAATCACAGGTATAGGTCCGGCAACAGCCATTGGGATTGGGATAAAGGATTTTTCCCATAGTATTTATGCTTTAAGAACGTGCATTTCGCAGATACCAAAGTGTTATGAAAAGAACTATACTTTTAAATCCCGTTATTTTGTGCCCAAGCCGGAATTTTCGTTGAAGGACTCAGGAGTCCACAAATCAATTGAAGGTATGATGGAAGAGCCAGCAAGACTCTCGGTATTATGCGCAAAGCTGGCTTTGGAGGATACGGGATTTAAGATCAATAACAACGATAAATATTTTCAAGTTGACGGTCTTGACAACTGCGCAGTCATAATCGGAATTGGCATGAGCAGCCTGCAAACCGCACTGGAATCTTACACCGCCCATGTTGCAGACATTGACGGGCAGGGTTATGGCGCTGATCACACAAAACCCAGGTTTAACAGAATGGTAATTCCCATGCTGATGCCAAATTCGGCGGCTGCCTGGATATCAATACTATTTGGTATTAAAGGTTTTAGTTATACTGTAAATGCCTCCTGTGCCTCCGGGAGTTATGCCATAGGCGAGGCATACAGAAATATTTTATCCGGCAGATGTGATGCGGCAATAACCGGTGGCGTTGAAGCCCTGGCAGAAAAAAATGGCGCTATAATGAGGGGCTTTGACATGCTGACAACCCTTACAAGGGCAAAGGACGGAAAGCCCTTGCCTTTCTCAAATAAGAGAAGTGGGTTTTTATTTAATGAAGGAGCCGGCTGCGTGCTTGTCCTTGAGGAACTTCAAAGCGCTCTAAAAAGGGGCGCCGGTATTTATGCAGAAATTGTTGGCTATGAATGCTCCAGCGATGCTTACAGCATTGTACAGATGGACCCGTCCGGCGCAGATATGATCAGGCTTTTTCAGAAGATTACCAGGTGAATTAAGGTTGACTACATCAATGCACATGGAACAGCAACAGTTGCAAATGATCAAATTGAGGCCAAAGTAATACAAAATCTTTTTGGCGACAAAAATACACAGCCTTATATTAACTCCACCAAAAGTATCCTTGGGCACAGCATTGGCGCCAGCGGAGCAATTGAGGCTGCTGTTGCGGCAATATCCATAAAGGATTCCAGGATACATGGGAATTTAACTTCCGAGCCCATGGACAATCTCAATCTACCCCTGGAATCAATTGATACCAAAATTAAATACGCCATAACCGCTTCCTACGGCTTTGGAGGGCACAATGCATTAATACTTCTCAAGAGGTTTAATGAAAATGAATAGCGTCATGATTACCGGAGCCACAGGGTTTATCGGCAGCCACATTACCAGGGCTTTTTGCGAAAATCAAGTCAGGGTTGGCTGCCTTTTAAGGGAAAGTAGTATTACTGCAAACATTAAAGGTCTGCCGGTGGAGCTTAGGGCTGGCGATATCAGGAACGCCGGTGATTTGACAAAGGCATTCACCGGGTACCATTGTGTTGTTCATAATGCCGCTAAAGTAGCCGACTGGGGAAACTTTGCCGAATTTTATCGCACCAATGTGACAGGTACGGTGAATGTACTTACCGCTTGTGTTAATGCCGGTATCAAAGACATCATTATGACAGGTTCAAATTCTGCTTACGGAGAAGAAAGCAGCCCCTATGTAAAGGATGAAAAATCACCTTACAACTCCCATTATCCATATTTTGGCGACAGCGTTTTCCCCTGCAGATTGAATTTCTACCGTGACACCAAAGCTTTAGCCAAAAAAAAGGCCATCAATTTTGCAGAGAAGCATGGTTTAAACCTTACCGTATTAGAACCTGTTTGGGTTTATGGTGAAAGGGAATTAAATACGGGGTTTTATGAATACCTTAAAACTGCCGGGGCCGGTATCCCCTTTCTGCCAGGCTCAAAGCAAAACAAGTTTCATGTAGTATATGCCGGTGACCTTGCCAGGGCCTATTTCATGGCCTTCAAAAAACAGTTGACAGGAATAAATTGTATGCTAATCGGCAATGAAAGAGCTGAAAGCATGGACCGGATTTATGAATTATTTTGCTCTGAAGCAGGTATAAAAAAGCCCTGGAATATTCCCAAGACATTAATATATCCGGCAGCATTGATCATGGAGCTTTTATACACTGTATTTAATGCTAAGAACCCCCCGCTTCTAACACGGGGGAGGGTAAATATGTTCTATGACAATATGGAGTTTTCAGTTAAGAAGGCAGAACGGCTCCTCGGGTTTACTAATATGTACAGCCTGGAAGAAGGCATTAAAAAAACTGTCTTATGGTATAAGGAGCAAGAGCTGATCTG
Organism: Peptococcaceae bacterium BRH_c4b; assembly: GCA_000961595.1. Lineage (GTDB taxonomy): Bacteria > Bacillota > Desulfotomaculia > Desulfotomaculales > Desulfocucumaceae > Desulfocucumis. The sequence continues at coordinate 65,342 of LADO01000036.1, read as the reverse complement.
AAGGGGGGCTGGACCATGATAATAAGCAATGTTACAGGCCGGCATAAAATAATGTTTAACCAGAAGTTAAAAATCAGTGTCTTTTTTCACTTTATCCCTGTACTTTGCAGAGGGGAGATTTCATTAAAGAGGTTCATCCTTTTTTTGAAAAGACTTTTATTTTTTCTGTCCAGGATGCAGCACAATAAATTTGTAAAAATAGGGGGCAATACCAGGTTGGGGCTGTATGTACCGGGTTTTCCTTCCAGGGCCTTTTACACTGCCTGCAATAAATTCATGCAGTTCGAAGAAAAAATGCCCTGTACAACTGTATTGATATCTATTACCTCAGCCTGCCAATATAACTGCAGTTATTGTTACCAGAAGCTTGACCGGGGCAGGGATGCGGATATTGACATGCTCATCAAGACAGCAAAAAAACTCCAGGATATGGGTATCGCCTTTTTTAATATTGAGGGTGGAGAGCCTTTTTTGGTCTTTGACAGGTTGAAGAAGATTTGCTCATCAATTGACGATAGATCAGAAATTTGGATAAACTCAACAGGTGTTGGCATGACGGGAGAAAGGTTGACGGAACTAAAACAAATGAATGTAACAGCTATTATGTTTTCTCTGCATAGCCCCGATGCAAATGTTTTCAATCAGTTTATGGGCAAGGACTATGCCTGGGATACTCTTAAAGCCGGGGTTAATATGTGTCATGACGCAGGCCTGGCGGTTGCTTTTAACACATGTCTGATGAGCAAGGATTTTTATAACGGTACTTTTGAAAGAATTATGGAGGTGGCCAGGGACTTCAAGGCCTGCCTGATCCAAATAATCAAACCCAAGCCAGCGGGTGGCTGGCTGGACAAAGAAGATATTGAGTTCACACCGGACGGTCTGGCTTATATTAGAGCAAAGGTAAATCAATACAACTTACAAGCAGAATTTTCTCAATACCCGTCAATTTCTGCCCAGATTATTGAAGAAGATAAAGCTGTTTTTGGCTGTACCGCAGGTGGCACAGACAGGTTTTATATAAATGCCAAGGGTGATTTACAGCCTTGCGAGTTTCTGAATATATCCTTTGGCAACATCACAGAGCATCAATTCGAGGACATTTATCAAAAAATGCGAAGCTGCTTTGCCTGGGGCGGAGATTTTATCCTTTGCGAAAAATACTCTAAAAAGATTTTTAAACTTTATCAGGAAAACAATTTAAGCTCCCTTCCCCTCCCCCCTGAGCTGTCAGAGAAGGTATATAGTTCATGGGTACGTGGGAGAAAAACTGATTTATACGAAAGGCTTGAAAGTCTTGGCAAGTAGGGACGATTCTTGATGTTGCATTTCGAAGTAATGCTAGCTAATTTAAGGGATGACGGTGCAGATTGTATAAGGCATATCAACAATAGCAAAGACGACATGAATGGTAATGGGGTCGGGCTTGCATTATTGCACTTTACCAGCAACTCATATTAATGCAAAAGTGCAAGCCTGACCCCTTTTTGTCCCAAATTTATACTACTGATATTGTTAACGGCAGCAGTTATAAGCGGTTGCTCGCCAAAGGCTGTTCCAGAATACCAGAACATAGGTCCGCAGGAACTCAACTCAATACTTCAAAATGATAAAGATTTATTTCTTGTTGACGTTAGGGAACCTGAAGAGTTGCTTGATACGGGGTATATCCCCGGGGCCGTAAACATTCCTGTGGGAAAGGTTAAGAGTGATTTCAATGCTCTTCCCAAAACAGGCAAACTCATCATTTATTGCAGGTCAGGCCGGAGAAGCGCAGACGTGGCTGGATTTCTGGCAGAAAAGGGCTTTACAAATGTATATAACCTGGAAGGTGGAATTATAGGCTGGCCCTACGATAAAATTATGCCTGAAAGAAGTAACACCCTTAAAAGTATATAAATTTTCGTAGATTAAAATTGACAATCAGACGAGACAGGGACAAGGCAGCGAAACAGGGGACGATATCTGTGATTTGGGATAAACTGGTTATGATCAATAATTAGGAACTTTCTACAAAAAGAAATCGTCACCTGATAAGATACTAAAGTTCTCACGAAAGGTGAAATAGAATGCCAAAAGCTTTGACCGCATCAACCAGTATTTTTCAAAACCGATTTATCCAAGCCATTATGATGTCTGCAATATTCCTGCAAATAGGAATCTGGGTCCGAAATTTTGCCATACTCCTGTTTGTAATGGAGAAAACTGATAATAACCCTTTTGCCGTATCCCTTATATACGTTGCAGAGTTCGCGCCGATTTTCCTTTTTTCTATTATCGGTGGTACATTTGCAGACCGCTGGCGGCCGAAAAGTACAATGATATGGTGTGACTTATTAAGCGCACTGTCGGTGATCATTGTACTTTTAGCGATCATTTACGGTACTTGGCAAGCAATATTTTTTGTCACGCTTGTTTCCGCTATACTTTCGCAGTTCTCACAACCTTCCGCCATGAAGCTTTTTAAAACGCATTTACCAGCGGATAAATTGCAAGCCAGCATGGCAATGTTTCAAACATTGATGGCCATTTTTATGATTATAGGGCCTGTGCTGGGAACCTTTGTCTATCAAACATTCGGCATCTCTTTCTCCATTGGCGTGATGGGGGTGGCATTTCTGCTGTCAGCCTCCGCGCTGGTTTTTCTCCCGCCAGATCAGCAAAAAACAACTGCAAGGCCGGAGCAACACTTCTGGCATGAGCTGGCTGAAGGTTTTCGCTATGTCTGGTCCAATAAGGTTTTAAAAACCCTTGGCGGTACTTTTTTTACAGTAGGGTTGGCGGTTGGCATCATTCAGCCGCTGGGAGTATTTATCGTGGTGGAACGCCTTGGCCTGCCTAAGGAAAATTTACAATGGCTGCTGATGGTAAACGGTATTGCCATGCTGATAGGTGGAGGTCTGGTGATGGGCATCGCGAAGAAGATCTCACCCCAGATGCTGCTGGCGCTGGGTCTGCTTGTTAGCTCTATATCTATTTTTGTTGTTGGGCTGTCAACCAGTCTGGTATTGACACTGGCATTTCAATTCCTGAGCGGCCTTTTTTTCCCATGCATTCACATAGGGATCAATACCCTAATATTGCATAAAACAGAAGAGGCGCTAATCGGCCGTGTTAACGGAGTACTCACCCCCTTGTTTATGGGTGCCATGGCAAGCATGATAGGCCTGGCGGGCTGGCTGAAAGTTAAGTTTTCTCTGGTCACCATGTACGAGCTATCAGCTCTGCTGTTTTTTATAGGCATGTTGTTGATGGCGACTCTGTTTAACAAAAAAAAAGAAGCCTCGCCTATACCTGAATAAAGAAGGGCCGACTGAGCTGCAATAATATATATCATGGCTTGAATACTGTATTTCTTGAAAAACACCGGAAGAAGCGAGGCGGCGAGATGAACATCCAGATATTCGGCACAAAAAAATGCCAGGATAGCAGGAAAGCAGAGCGCTATTTCAAGGAACGCAACATATCTTATCATTTTGTTGACTTAACAGTGCGGGGACTCAGCAAAGGCGAACTGGACAAGGTCAAGTCAGTGGTGAGCCTGGAAAACCTTATCGACACAGCGGGAAAAGAATATGCCAAACGCAATCTTAAATATATCGTTCACGACAAGGAGGAGATGCTGCTGGCTCACCCGTTGCTTTTTAAAACTCCAATTGTGAGGAACGGGTCCAAGGTCACGGTTGGCTATTGCCATGAGGTCTGGCATGGGTGGAGCTAAACTATAACGCAGCCGACGGTCCGGCCGATGCCGGTCCCTAAATTAGCCGCCAAAATAGGTGAAAAACATAAAGTCATTTTTAAGAATATTATAGGCGCACCCTCAAGATGCGGTTCAGGCTGCTGACAAACACAATTTGTCAGCAGCCTTTTTTGAAAGCATATTGAGACTCTATCCTGACAAACATAACCTTCATTGAACAAGATGGTTGTAGCTGCTTAAATAAGGGCATAATCTATGGTACGTGACTTTTGTAACCGGTACCATAGAGAAAAACCAAATCCATAAATAGAGGTATCATTAACGTGAAAGCAAAGAGTTCTTTCATTAAAGAATCTGAAATCCAGTCACAGGCAGATAAGATGCTCCAAAAAATATGGGTTAATGAGATTTTGTTTACCTGGCAGTGGTGGCTTTTAGTGGTTATTTTTTTGTTACCCTGGATTGTTTGGTGGAAGCTTATAGACAAAAAAAGAATATTTGAAATTCTAACTTATGGTCTTATGGTTTCTTTAATGACCATATCCTTTGACGCAATTGGTGTAGAGTATGACTTTTGGGAATACCACTATCAACTCATTCCCTTATTAGATGTTCTTATTGTTTTTGATATATCAGTTTTAATGGTAACTTACATGCTCTTTTACCAGTACATTCAATCCTGGAAATGGTTTATTATCGGCCATATTGTTATAGCCGGGATATTTGCGTTTATAGCAGAGCCAATACTGGTACAACTGGGATATTATCAGTTATTAAAATGGAAGTACATATATTCTTTTCCAATATATATTGTTATTGCAATATTCATAAGGTGGGTTAATGGTTTATTAAAGAGGCTATCCTTTAATTGAGACTATCAACTACTTATTTTAGTGGTCCGGTTAGTAACCCCCTTTTGTTTATTGTTATTGGGGGCATATTTAATTCCTATGCAGCAATTTTCGGCTTTGAGAAAATAAAACGGTATAGCTGTTTTTCTGTCCCGCTACTAACGTTGTTCTGCCTGTGGATACTGTTTGAACTATTCAGTAACAATTTGGGGGAAATGAGGCTGGATTATGTAAAAACCGGGGGCCTGAATTACTGGCAGGGTGTGGATCTGGTCATCGGGGGGTACATAGCCGGAGCCCTGGCGGCCTCTGATTTTACCCGTTATACCCTTAACAACCGCAGTAACTGGATGGGAGTTCTGCCGGGCACCTTTATCATGTCTTTTTTCCTTGGCTTGATTGGTATGTTTTGTACCGCTGCAACCGGTGAGTGGAACCCTGTCAAGGAGATTCAGAGTTTCGGCCTGGGCGTGCCCGCCCTGGTTTTTATATTCATCGCCAACGGTACAACCAACTTTAATCTTCTCTACTCCTCCGGTCTTGCCGTAACAAACATTTTCCCCAAAATCAGCCGCTGGAAAAATACCCTTGTATCCGGAATTGCCGGCACGGCGCTGGCGGTAATGGGCATAGAGCAGCATTTACAAGACATACTTTCCTTTTTAGCCCTTCTTTTTTCACCTGTGTTAGGGGTACTGTTAATGGATTTCTTTATAAACAACCGTTTATCAGGACAGGAGACCCCGGCAAAATCTCCGCAAAAATTAAATATCCCCGGATTCATCGCTATACTGACCGGTATTGTTGTTGCCAGGGGACTTCCCAAATATTGGGGGACCTCTGTGACGGGCTTGCTTTCCAGTTCTTTGTGCTACCTTTTGCTTAAAGCCGCATTGGATAAAAAACTCAAAATGCAATAAGGTGTAAAAACCCCGCCGTAAAACGGTGGGGTTTTTGGAATCATCTCCTATCTCATTTCCCCCCCCAATTTAGAGCCGCAGTTTTGGCAGAAACCAACATAATTAACCCTATCATCACACCGTTTTTCTTTCATACAATCTGCTGGAATTCCACCCTTCTACTGTTTTTGTCAGGGCAAATCAAAATTAATTAATAATTAATATCCTAACGGGGAATATTTTAACTGTTTCCGATTCCATAACATCGCATGGTAATGAATCCTAAATTACTATCAACTTCTGATATTCTTCGGGAGGACTGATGATTCTAAATACTGAACAGCTCCGGCAAAAAGCCCATGAACTTGCACTGACACACGGCCCTTACGTGAGACTTAAGTCCTCAAAGCGCCTGTGGCGGGAGTTTTATGCGGACGTCGAGAATTTGCGTGTGTTTATACGTTCCCTGCAGGACGGCTGTGCAAACTGTTCGCAGCCCGCGGAAGAATGGCTGCTCGATCATGCTGAGTTCATCGAGGAACAGGTGCTGGTCGTCCATCACCAACTTTCCGAAGCCTTTTTGCTGGAAATGCCGCACCTGCGCAAGACCGGCAAGACAAGGATACTGTCTATCTGTGCTGATTATCTTGAGCATGTGGACGGGCACCTAGATGAGGACGCACTGGTTTCATACATCAATTTTTACCAGGAAGTATCGGTTTTGACTATTGCTGAGGCGTGGGCGGTTCCTCTTATCCTGCGCATCGCTTTGATCCGGCGCCTGGACAAAGTAATGGAACTGGTCCGCGAGCGGCGAGAAGTGTGTACATTAGTCGAACGGTTGCTGGCGCGCATAGAGCCGTCGAAGTTGAATCCTGATGTTCTTCAGGTTGCCCTTGAAGAAGCGGGCCAGGATATGCCGCTCTCCGGTCCGCTGATCGTCCACTTGGTCAGGCACCTTCGTGAATGGGCGGACGATTCAGCAACCGTACGGGAATGGCTGATCTGCAAACTTGAAAATGGCCCTGACAGCCTTGATCGAATCGTCTCCTATGAGTATCAGCTTCAGGCTGCCTATCAAGTGACCACAGGCAACCTCATCGGAAGCATGCGCAAAATTTCGCGCCTGCAATGGAGCGATCGGTTCGAGCAGATTTGCATGGTTGAGCACACTCTGCGCGAAGAAAGCGCAGGCGTCTACCCGCTGCTTGATTTCTCAAGCCGCGACGTGCTGCGGAGGCGCGTTGAGCAATTGGCACGCCGCTTGCGTGTGCCGGAAAATCTGGTCGCGCAGCAGGCCGTCGAGCTTGCAGCGCAGGAATACGAGCAGGCGTGCGCGGAGAGGGCGCAGGCGGCTGAGTCTGCCGGCAGTCCGGCAAATTTAGAAGAATTGCCGCGCCAGGCATTTGCTCCTTACTACCTGCTGGAACCGGATGGTGTCAAGGAGCTGCGGCGCGCGCTGAAAATGTGCAGCACTCCCCGGTATCTGCCGGAAACAGGAATTTTGCGTCGTGCCACCGGCGCGTATTTCACCATCCTTACAGGATTGTTCATGGTCGTCCTGCTCGGATTCGCCGTATGGATCGGAGGGGGCGCCAGCTTCAACACTGCACAGTGGGCGATGCTGCTGCTGGCGCTGTCGTTGCCCGCGAGCCAGTGGGCTGTCACGGCGGCACACTGGCTGATAGAGTGCGCCAGGCGGTCACGGCCGCTGTTGAGATACGATTTCTCGCATGGGATTCCACCTGAAGCTACCACTATGGTCGTCATTCCCGTAATCTGGTCCACAGTCAAAGAGGTGCAGGAATTGGCAGACCGGCTGGAACTGCATTATCTGGCCAACCGCGACTCGAATATCCACTTCGCTCTCCTGGGTGATCTTGTTGATGCAGATGCGCAGAGACTGCCAGAGGATGCTGCCGTCCTTGCCGCTGCACGCGCAAGCATTGAGGAGTTAAACTGCACGTACTCCCGCACGGGCGGGAGTACATTTCACCTCTTTCAGCGCTGCAGGTTGTGGAACCCGTCCGAGGGGGTATGGATGGGGTGGGAGCGCAAGCGAGGCAAATTGGTGGAGTTTGTCGAACTGCTTAAAGGACGGACGGATACGACTTACGACTGCGTAGTCGGGGACACAGCTATCTTGTCGCGCATCCGTTACGTCATCACCCTTGACGCGGATACGCAACTGCCGCTGGGAAGCGCGCAGCGGATGATTGGCACCCTGCATCTGCCCTACAACCGGCCACGGTTAAACCGTACGCGTACACGGGTCATCGAGGGATACGGAGTTCTGCAACCGCGTATCGGCATTAGCCACGGGGCGGCCTTACGTTCGCGATTTGCTTATTTATGGTCGGCAGATCCGGGAATCGATCCGTACGCCTTCGCCGTCTCCGATCCATACCAGGACGGGTTAGGGCAGGGTATTTTTACGGGGAAGGGTATATTCGATGTTGACGCATTTGCGAAAGTTTTGTGTGAACGTATTCCAGAAAACCGGGTGCTCAGCCACGACTTATTGGAAGGCGGGTTTATACGCGCCGGCCTGCTGCCGGACATTGAATTAATCGATGAGTACCCATCCACGTTCAGCGCTTATCAGAAGAGAATGCACCGCTGGACGCGCGGCGATTGGCAATTACTCCTATGGCTGTTTCACCGTGCCCGTGACCGGCGGGGAACGCTTGTGCCGGTTGATTTATCCCCCCTTACCCGCTGGCAAATAATCGACAATCTCCGGCACAGTTTACTGCCGCCGGCGCAGTTTGCAGTACTGCTGCTCGGCCTGACCCTCTTACCCGGTTCTCCCGGGCGATGGCTCGCTTTTGTGTTCGCTACATTGTTTTTACCGTTGCTTCGCCAATTGGTGGCGATCAGGCGGACGTTTTGGCGTCCACGGAGCTTGCTGGCTACAGCCGGTCAAGTTTTGGTAACTATTATCACACTGCCGTTCCAAAGCGTGCTGTTGCTGGACGCAATCGCCAGCACCCTGTACCGCTTATTCGTGTCCAAACGTCATTTACTGAAATGGATCAGCGCCGCGGAAGTTGAACGCCGCAGCCAGGGCGGGCGCTACCCTGCGCTGCTGGGTATGTACGGAGGTTACGCGCTGATATTGCTCTTTGCGCTGGCAGCGGCGGCCAGTACCGTTCCGGAGCTGCAGTTGACAGGCCTGGCCCTTTGCGCTATATGGGCTATGGCACCGCTTGCGGTCCGCTGGCTGGAACGGCCCGTGCAGCGGCCCGAGCGTCCCCTTACAGCGGCTGAGGAAGAAGAATTGAGAAAGTTGTCGGGACAGATTTGGGCGTTCTTTGAGGACTACGTTACTGAAACAGATCATTGGCTGCCGCCTGATAATGTTCAGATCGAGCCGCCCAACGGGCTCGCGCACCGCACTTCGCCTACCAACATCGGGCTTTATCTCGCTTGCGCGCTGGCGGCGCGGGATTTCGGGTTCATCGATACGCCCGGCTTGATTGAGCGTTTGGAACGCACCATCAGTACGGTTGAGCACCTGGATAAATGGAAAGGCCATCTTTACAACTGGTACGACACGGTCACCCTCGAACCATTACCCCCGCTGTACGTGTCAACGGTGGATTCCGGCAACTTCGCCGGCTGTTTGATGACGGTCAAAGAGGGGCTGGCGGAGTGGCTCATGTCGGACATGGAAGGTGACGAACAGCCAGGTTTTGATCAGTATCGCGGTAAAAAGGCGGAGGATTTTAATGTTGCCTTCGCCGGGGAGTTAACGCCTGCACTGAAAGATGAAGATGAAGCCGGGAGCACGGTAGCAGTGACCGCTGGGGTCCGGGCGCAAGAGAAGACGGCAGATGGCAGAACATCGCCCAAGAGCGTCCGGGAGGATTGGCCGGCATGCGGGCAAAATCTGATCGCTCGCTTAGAGGCGCTGATAAACAGGACAGACTTTCGCCCACTTTACGACCATAAGTCCAAATTATTCAACTTAGGCTACAACGTCAGGCTGCGTGAACCTGATCAGATCCTATATGACCTGATGGCATCAGAGGCAAGGCTGTCAAGCTTTATTGCCATTGCCCTCGGTCATGTGTCTGTGTCGCACTGGTATGCGCTGGGGCGGACAATGACCAGGGTAGGGCGGCGGGTCACTCTGCTCTCGTGGTCCGGGACAATGTTTGAATATTTAATGCCCTGGCTTTTTATGCGTACCTATCGAAACACCGTCTGGGACAGCACCTACCGTGCGGTGGTCAAGCGGCAAATCGAATACGCGCATCAGCGGGGGGTCCCGTTCGGTATCTCTGAATCCGGCTACTACGCCTTTGATTATCGGATGAACTATCAATATAGGGCCTTTGGTGTTCCCGGCCTTGGATTCAAGCGCGGCCTCGAACAAGATTTGGTTGTGGCGCCGTACGCGACAATCCTTGCCTTAACGTTTACGAAGCGTCAAGGGCTGGAGGATTTGCGCAAATTGGAGGAGCTTGGCGCACGTGGAAAATATGGCTACTTCGAAGCCATAGATTTCACGTCCGAACGGCTGCCGAAGGATCAGACCAGCGTGGTCATCCGCAGTTTTATGGCTCATCATCAGGGAATGAGCCTGCTCGCTCTGGCCAACTTGCTGGCGCCGAAAAAAATATACGAGCGCTTTCACCGTGACAAGCGTGTGCAGGCAGCAGAACTGCTGCTGCAGGAACGTCTCCCTGCGCGGCCTAAAATTATTAAACATCCCGCTTTTGCATGTGTACATGTGCCTGATACGAGGCCGGCAGTGACTGGCGCCCAGCGCGAATACCTCAGCACGGCCACGCCTGCACCCGAGGTCTGTGTCCTTTCCAATGGGACATTGTTGACTAGTGTGACCAACAGCGGCAGCGGGTTCAGCCGGTACGAAGGTTTGGCCGTCTCGCGCTGGCGGGAGGATCCGGTATTGGACAATTGGGGGAGTTATATGTATATCCGTGACGTTACCCGCGACGTGGTATGGTCGCCGGCGTTTCAGCCGTGCCGTGTCCCGTCTTCTGAACAACGGGTGCAATTTTCCCTTGATCGAGCTACCTTCATGCGTGTGGACGGAGACGTGCAGACAAGCCTGGAAATCTGCGTGTCTCCGGAATGGAATACGGAAGTCCGCCGTTTGACGCTTACTAACGCCGGATATGAAGCGCGGATCATCGAAGTCACAACGTTTCTTGAACTGGCCCTGGCGCCTCCCTGCGCAGACGATGCGCATCCGGCTTTCAGCAAATTATTTATCAAAACGGAATATGCGGAGGATGTCCAGTGCCTGCTGGCCCGGCGCAGGCCTCGCCAGGAAGACGAGAAACCGTTATGGACGGCGCATGCGCTGATGGTCACAGGCCTAACGCTGGGATCGCTGGAATACGAGACCGATCGGGCCGGCTTTATTGGCCGAGGCCATACGCTCTCCCAGCCTCAGGGAATCCGTTCCCGCCTGCGGGGTACGGTGGGCTCTGTGGCCGACCCCGCCTTGATCATGCGGAGGCGATTAAGCATCGAGCCCGGTGCACAGGTGCAACTTAACGCTGTTACTGCTGTGGCAGGCACAAAGGAAGAGGCGATGGACATAGTCAGCCGTTTCTCGGGGGACCTGGTGGTGGAACGAACATTTCAACTGGCATGGAATCGCAGTCAAATCGAACTTCGGCATTTGCACCTGACTGCTGCCCAGGCCATGGCCTGGCAAACTTTTGCGGGCCAGGTGTTGTATACTTCGCCGTTGCGGCAGGAGCGAAAGCTTTGTATCACTGCCAATGTAAAAGGGCAGTCCGGCCTCTGGGCATACGGAGTTTCTGGAGACGTGCCGGTGATCCTGGTACGGGTCGAGAACCTGGCCAATATGCAGTTTGTCGTTAAACTGCTGACCGGGCACGAGTATTTTCGCCGCCTGGGGTTACTTTTCGACTTGGTCATTCTGAACGAATCGGCGGGAGGATACCAGCAGGATTTGCAGGAAACACTTAGGCGGGCGGTGGAACAAGTGGTTGACCGGTGTGGTGCAGGGCCCGGCGGCATTTTTATCATCAATGCCAGTCAGCTGCCGGACGAGGACAGGACACTGCTGCTTGCCGCAGCCCGTGTTGTGCTGCGGGCAGACGGTCCCAGCCTCAAGGCGCAAACCAAACTGCCCCGGAGGGATACCGTCTTCCCGGCGCCACTCGCGCCATCAGTGCCTTTAAACAGGTTCGCTGCACTTGCGCCGGACGACGTACGTGATTTGATGTTCTTCAACGGCTGGGGAGGATTTTCGCCGGATGGCCGGGAGTATCGGATTATACTTAAAAATGGCAATCATCTGCCGGCGCCATGGATCAATGTAATCGCCAATCCACGCTTCGGCTGTCTTATTTCCGAACTCGGCACGGGTTACACCTGGTGGCGTAACAGCCGTGAGTGTAAACTGACCCCGTGGTCTAACGACCCTGTGCTCGACCCACCGGGTGAAGTGTGTTATTTGCGGGACGAAGAGAGCGGCGAGCTATGGTCTGCCACGCCAACAAGACAAGGGGACGGTTCTTCTGTCTCGTCTGCTACTCACGCTGACCAGCCTTACACTGTTACCCACGGCCGGGGGTTCACGCTTTTTCGCCACGAAAGACACGGTGTCAGGCAGGAAATGACCGTTTTTGTTCCGCTGGATGATCCGGTCAAAGTGGTCAAATTGCGGTTGCAGAACATGACTGCCGAACGGCGGCGCCTTTCCGTCACCTATTACGCTGAATGGGTATTAGGTGTACAGCGCCAGGCGAACGCCTCTTTCATCATCACGGAGTGGGATCAATCTGCTCAAATCATGCTGGCCCGCAACGCATATCAGGAGGCATTTCGCGATGCCACAGCCTTTTTAGGCGTGTATTCGCAACCAGAAACGTCTGTAGAGCCACTTTCTGCGGCAGAATTCGCAGCGCAGGGGAAAGCTGCCGGGACGGACGATCTGTCCTGGACGGCAGACCGCAACGAATTTCTCGGCCGCAACGGCACATTGGAAAATCCCGCTGCCTTTGCCCGGGAGCGCCTTTCAGGCCAAACAGGACCTCTTTATGACGCTTGCGGTGCGGTGCAGGCCAAGCTAACCCTGGAGCCTGGTGCCGAACGGACAGTCTGCATCTTGCTCGGTTGCGAACATTCCCGGGACGCCGCCGTGCAACTGGCGCAGAAATACTGCCAAAACCGTGTCTGCGATCAGGCCTTTGATCTGATAAGGGAATTCTGGGATGGTGTTTTGGATCAGGCCTCGGTTTCTACGCCCAGCCCGGAGATGGATTTACTATTGAACGGCTGGTTGCTTTACCAGACCCTTGGCTGCAGAATGTGGGCGCGATCCGCTTTTTACCAGGCGGGAGGCGCGTACGGCTTTCGCGATCAATTACAAGACGCTCTGGCGCTCCTGCACTCCCGTCCCGACTTTGCGCGGGCGCAAATTTTGCTGCATGCCGCACATCAATATGAAGAGGGCGACGTGCAGCATTGGTGGCATGAAGAGACGCAGCACGGCATCCGTACGCGTTTCTCCGACGATTTGCTGTGGCTGCCCTATGCCGCCGGGCGGTATGTCGAGCATACAGGGGAGGGCAGTATACTTGACGAGGCAGTGACGTTTCTGCATAGTGAACCTTTGCGGGAGAGTGAACATGAACGATGCGAGCCTACCCAAATCTCTTCCCGGAGCGACACCGTTTTCGAGCACTGCCTGCGTGCCATTGACAGGGCTTTACAGCGTTTCGGTGAACACGGGCTGCCACTGATTGGAATCGGCGACTGGAACGACGGTTTGAGCTGTGTCGGCGCCGAAGGCCGCGGTGAGAGCGTGTGGCTCGGCTGGTTCCTCTGTGATGTGCTGAACCGGTTCACGGAACTTTGCCGGCAGCGCGGCGATGTCGAGCGGGCGGAACGCTACCGGGAGGTACGCGATAAGTTGGCCTCCTCGCTGGAAGAGCATGCCTGGGATGGGCAGTGGTACCGGCGGGCCTTTGCCGACGCCGGTAAGTGGCTGGGTTCTATTTACAATGAGGAATGCCGTATCGATGCCATCGCCCAGTCGTGGTCGGTCATCTCCGGAGCGGCACCGCAAGAGAAGGCACTGCAGGCGATGCAATCCTTCGACCGTGAACTGGTGGACCGGGATCTTTCCGTCGCACGTCTTTTGACGCCGCCTTTTGAACGCACGGATCCGAGTCCCGGCTACATTCAGGGCTATCCGCCCGGAATCCGGGAGAACGGAGCCCAGTATACTCATGGTGTCATCTGGAGCATTATCGCCTGGTGTGGGCTTGGCGACGGAGACAAGGCTTTTGAATTATTTCAGATGTTAAATCCTCTAAATCACACGCGTACGCCGAATGAAGTGCGGAAGTATGCCGGTGAACCCTACGTCATGGCGGCAGACGTTTACACGGTGGACCCGCACAAAGGGCGGGCCGGCTGGACGTGGTACACCGGCGCTGCGGGATGGATGTATCAGGCAGGGGTTGAGTGGATCCTCGGCCTGCGCCGCCGTGGCCAAAGGCTGTACATTCGCCCGTGCATTCCTTGCGCATGGCCGGAGTATTCCGTCAGCTACCGTTTTGGCAGTGCACGCTACCTTATTACTGTCAAAAATCCCTCGCACAAATCCGGCGGTGTAACCGCGTTCAAGTATGACGGGCGGGACGTTGCGCTTGCGGAGCGAGATGTGAAGGAAGGTCCGTACGTTGAATTAATCGATGACGGCCAGGAACATCAGGTGGTTCTGGTTTTGTAACATGGTTTCGCTCCACTGCTGATTAAAATAACGCCCGTCAACAACTACAAAGGTTGCCGATTCCCCAAACCTGCGTTTGTGTAAATACCAGGCCAGCATTTGCCGGCCTGTACCCCGTTCACCAATTATAAGCAAGTTTTCCTTCATGTAAACGAGCTCATCAATTTTATTTTCAATTTCCCTGGTCGTTCGGGCACTTCCCCAAATCCCGTAAAATTTATCCTCATATTGGGTTATCTGCAGGGTTGAACGTAATAAATCTTTATATTTGGCATCCCATATTTCACGATTAGCATCATTCAAGTTATTGTATAGATGTTCAATGAATTTATAATAAAGTTTAGGCCATCTTGTGAGCATCCGGGCAAAATTATCAGCATTTAATACTAAAACACGGCAATCTTCTAAACACCGGACCGTCGTTGGCGCAGGCTTGCCGGTAAACAGAGAGATTTCACCGAAAGTATCACAGGGGCCGAAGGAATTAACTTTCCAGGAATTATTTCCCCGCGTCGAAATTAACGCTTCAGCTTGTCCTTTAATTAAAACATAATAATAGTGCTCCGTCTGGCCTCGCTTTATGATATCAGCGCCTTGTTCATACTCCTGCCAGTTAAAATCATTGGCTAGTTCACTTAATTCATGGGCAGTAAGATTGCCTGCATGCCGTCAACAGGGCTATACAGCATAAATAGAACCAAGGCTGACACCATCTTGTCTTTATGACATTAAAACAATAGAATATAGTCATAATAATGGTACCTCATTTCCTGGCGGGGGAGTTTATGAATTACCTGGAAATAGTAAATGATGCTATCCAATATATCGAGTCCAACCTATACAGGAACCCAGGCCATGAGGAACTGGCGGCCCGGTATTTTATCTCTCCCACGCACTTTTACCGCATATTCCGGGCGGTGGCCAATCAGACGGTAAAGTCATACACCTTGGGGCGAAGGCTCTCCGAGGCTGCCGTTGCTTTGAAAAACACGGACCGCAGGGTAGTGGACATTGCCTTTAAGTATGGCTTCAATTCCCATGAGCAGTTCACCAGGAGCTTTCTTAAAGTGTTTTACGTTACTCCGCACCGCTACAGGAAGGAGAACATTTCAGTTTCATTAATGGAAAAGCTGGATATCGTGGAGCGGGACTTCAGGAATGAAAATAAGGACATTATTGTTGACTACTCCTGCCGGGAGCTAAAGGAAATAAAGCTATTGGGAAAGGAAGTCCTTTTTCATCCGCATAATTCCTGCGAACTGGAGAAGGTCTTTCGCCTGGTCATTGATTTTAAAAAAAAGTACGTTGTCCGGGGTACTATCAAGCGGTTGTTCAGCGTCGCCCACGCAGACCGCAGCGATCCGTCCCGCGTTTTTTGTTTCTACGGCATAGCCGAAGAGGATCACCAGGGTGACCGGTCCGGGCTGGCCGAGAGGAGCATTCCTGGGTCCAGGTACGCTATATTCAGGTACCCGGGCAGCATGGGTTTGAATTTTCGCACGGTGGAGAAAGATGTTTATAAATGGCTTATTGTAACCGGGCTAGAGTTTAACCATAATATCGGCATTGACTTTTTTGAATTATATACCGAGGAATACGAGAAGACCGGGAAGTTTTATTTATACATGCCAGTGATTTAGTTGATTACTGTAAAAAACCTCAAGATCTCTCTCTTTATCTCTGGTATCTTTTAGATAACCAAAAGAGGTGGAGGTTAAAAATCATGAAAGAGTTTAAAGATAGGGTGGCGGTAATTACAGGCGCGGCCAGCGGCATCGGGCTGGGCCTGGCCAAACGCTGTGTCCGGGAGGGTATGCGGGTGGTGCTGGCCGACGTCGAGCAAACTGCCCTGGAGCAGGCAGAAAAAGAGTTGGCAGCCATGGGTGGGAACGTGCTGGCAGTCTTGACGGACGTTGCCAAGGTTGACCAGGTGGAATCGCTGGCGCGGAAGACTATGGATACTTTTGGGGCGGTGCATCTTCTTTGCAACAATGCCGGAGTTGGCGCGGGCGAATCAATCTGGGAAAGCAGCCTGACCGATTGGGAATGGGTTATAGGCGTCAACCTCTGGGGAGTCATCCACGGCCTTCGGGCCTTTGTACCCATCATGCTTTCCCAGGATACTGAGGGCCATATTGTTAATACAGCTTCCGTTGCGGGGCTATTGCCATTCCATCCATGCGCCGCCTACCAGGTTACGAAGCATGCAGTTGTGGGTCTGTCTGAAAACCTCAGCGCGTCCCTGGCCCGGCGGGGTGCGAAAATAAAAGCCTCGGTACTCTGTCCCGGCTTTGTAAAGACCCGGATTACTAACTCAGCCCGAAACCGGCCGGAGGAATTGAAGTCAGATTCCTCTGAGGCGCCGGTGAGCCCAGAAATGGAAGAGGCCATCTGGGCCGACATTCAGGCTCAATTCAAGGTGATATCTCCTGAACAGGTAGCAGATGCTGTCTTTGCTGCCATCAGGGAGGAAAGATTATATATCCTTACTCATCCCGATTTAAATGAGATAGTGAGAAAGAGATTGGAAGATATACTATCAGGTACAGTATAATAAAGTATTAGACTAAAAGGGCAGGATACTTTTCCCTGCTCTTTTCGGGAATGATGCAACTAAACCATACCCGCGTGGGAAATGCATGTAAAGATATAACCCGGGAGGAGGAGAGAATGATGCATGTTAAAAAATTAATAATGCTTTATTTTTCCCCAACGGGAACCACGAAGAAAATTATTGAAACCATTTCAGGTTCAGTCCAATGCGAAACACTGGAGACAATAGATTTTACGAAAAAGAAGATTAGAGAGAATGCTGATGTTGATTTAAATGCTGACTTGGTCATAATCGGAACCCCGGCATATTATGGAAGAATCCCAAATGAAGTGACGGATTATTTGTCAAAAATTCATGTTAATAATGTTTATGCAGTATTAGTAGTTGTATATGGAAACCGTGAATATGAAGATTCGTTAAAGGAATTATATGATACGGCTTGTGCCGCAGGTTTTATACCAATTGCTTGTGCTGCATTTATTGGAGAACATTCCTATTCTTCTGAAAAACTGCCGATGGCTCATGGCCGGCCAGACGATATGGACTTGGAAAGGGCAAAATTATTTGGCGCAACCATTCAAAAAGAGTTCCGTTCCTTAATAACGCTCGATAATATTAATAAAATTTCCATACCCGGCAGTAGTGACTACAAAAATAAAACAATGCCTAAATACCCAGTAGCGCCGGAAACGTTAAAAGAATGTTGCGCTATGTGCAATAGATGTTTAGAGGTGTGTCCGGTAGAGGCAATATCTGTTGACGGCCAGTCCAATTTAAGAACGATATGAATTTATGTATATTATGTTTTGCCTGTGTAAAGAATTGTCCGTCACATGCAAGAGGAATTGATAATATATTTTGGTCTCAAGGAATGGAATTGTTATATAAGAAGTGTTTGGAAAGAAAAGAACCGGAAATTTATTTATAAGTGCATAATAGTTAGCCTTGCTTTAATACCATCATGATTACAGTACAAAAGTGAAAAGTGCAGGGAGGCAACAAAAACATAAAATCATTGATAATATATTTCTCCCAAACAGGAAATACACGCAGAGTAGCCAAATGTATTCAGGGTGGAATTATTGATCTGAATGGTCAATGCGATATAACGGATTTGAATGATGTAGATGTGAAACTGTTGTCTGATTATGATCTTGTTGGTATTGGTTGCCCGGTGTTTTATTACAAAGAGCCTTTTAATGAATTCCTGGGTCAGGTTATGCCAAAGCTTGGCATCGATAATAACAAGTGTGCTAAATGCCATGCGTGTGAGATAAACTGTCCTGTCCAGGGAATCAATATTGAAGAAGACCCGCCCCGCATACAAACTCCTTGTATTTACTGTTTCCACTGTGTAAATATTTGTCCGTCACTTGCTATTAGTGCCAAATGGGATAAACTGGTTTCAATCGCTCCGATGTATTATGCTCGTTATCGGAAAGTTCTGGATGAAGCCGCTGCTCAAGGTCAATTTCGGTGGTTGGTTGATCCCGAAACTATTAATTTTGATGATCCTCTATATAAACAGCGTGAACGTAATATAAAACGAAAAATAAAAAGTAAAGAAACGGATAGCCCTAATTAAGGTTTCAGGCGGGAAACATATACGTTAATACAATCATCCTTAAGAATTAAATAGTGAGCGATAATGCGAGACAGCTAGGTATTGTGCGTTTTTAGTGTCCATCGTTTCGTGGTAGGTTCACGGCTTCCTTAATTGAAACAATAGAGAAGCAGACATTTTGGGTCAAGAGGAAATTATGTAAGTACGCTTGGCATCAGAAAGGATGTAATTTTAAAGTCAGGACCACCCATAAAACGGGTGGTCCCGTGATTTAGTTAACCGGTGCCTTGAAAGTACCTGGAAAATTTCGGGAAGGAACGATGATCTTCTGACTTTTCACATCTTTAATGCCCAATGCGGTCATTCTCAAGCCAGGCAGAAAGTCGCATGATAAAAACAATATACTGTACAGGATATCATTGTAAGGGTAGCCGAACCCCCTGGCCAGCTCTTCCAGTTCATTAACTTTGCCGGTTAACGTTGAAATGGGACTATCGCTCATTAATCCTCCTAGTTGGAGTGGCAGGCGGAACGATACCTGGCCGCTCTCAATCAGGACCATTCCGCCGTTCATCGCGGCCACTTCAGCGGCGGCCCGGGCCATGGAGGAACGATCCCGGCCCAGTACCATAAGGCCGAACGAAGTAGTGAATGTTGAAGCAAACGCCTCTACCCGTCCCATTCCTTTGACAAAGCCGTTAGTCAGCCATTTGCCGTAACGGTCGATGTGGGTGCAGTAAAGCATATCCTCTTCCCGCTCCAGGAAGCCACTGCGCGGCTGAAGCAGGCGGTCCTGCTGCCTGGTAATGACAGCGGAGACGAAATCAACTACCGGGAAAACCTCCGGCTTATCCGAAGGCACTCCGAATAAAGAGGGATTATTCAGCAAATCTGGACTGGGCAAATTGGTGTGTAAACCCATCTTATCCCAGTCCGGGGCAACCAGCGGAGCGTCAGGTTTTCCGTCCACTGCGGCCACTTGTCCGCCGGAGAGGACCATGTGGGGGGTAAAATTCTTCAGGTCGGGCAGCAGGAGAATATCAGCCCGCCGGCCAGGGCTGATTGAGCCCAGCTCCTTTTCCAGCCCGAGGTAGGTGGCCGGGTTAATCGTGGCTATTTGCAGTGCCGTAACAGGGTTTACCCCCGTTGCTACAGCCAGACGCAGCATCCCGTCTAAAAGCCCCTCCCTGGCGATAAAGCCCGGACCGCAAGCGTCACTGGTAAAAAGCATTCTGCCGGTATGCAGATTCATCTCTGTAATCGTCCGGAGCAACTCCGGCAGGTCCGGTCTTAGGGAACTGTGGCGGAGCATCGCCCAATAACCTAACCTTATACGCTGCGCAACTTCCTGTGCAGTGATTGCTTCGTGGCACGACTCCGTGCCGGCCGCAGCCATCACGTTCAGGCGGTCGTAAGAACAGCCCGCGGTGTGGCCCTCCATACCGATGCGGTGCTCTCGGGCCAGACAGATCTTTTCCAAAATTGAAGTATTCCCTTCCACTATTAGTGGCCAGCGGGTGATTTCCGCCAATTTTACGACGCGCGGGTCGGAAAAGAGCTTTTGTAAATTGCCGGTTGAAAACATTTCTTCTTCACACGGGTCCGGCGACTGATGGATAGCACGGGCCAGCCATAAAAATTTAACCGGCAGGTGATCCAGGAACTGGATCAATTTTAATAGGCCCTGTGCCCCCAGTTGGACAAAGAAAAAAAGGTTATCGCAAACCATTGTGGTAATCCCGCGGCACAGAGCGACTTCAGCCAGGCTAACAGGGTTGTAAATCATCCACGGGTGGTAGTGCGGCTCAATCAAAGCGGGACAGAGGTAGTATCCCCCGGCATCAATAACCGTGGTATTAGATCCCACCATTTTGCTGCTCTCACCCACATAAGCGATTTTATCTTGCCAGACCGCCACATTTGCGGGATAAATCTCACCGGAGAGCACATTCACCATAGAACCACCCTTCAGGTAGAGGTCCGCCTCCCCCCTGCCAGCGGCTACGTCTAATAACTCCTGCAGATTCCTGATCGCTGTTGACAATATGATCACTCCGAACTATTTAATTGAAAAATAATTGCTGCTTGCGAAGAGAATTTGACTCGGTCATAAACCTATTGAAAAATTAATTCATAGTCACGGCTGCCTATTCCGATTTTTCACATCAAGAGGCATCGTATCTTGATTGACTTAAAATAATTTTTTTAAGTGGTTGTTATTAATAAGTTAGATCAGTTGTCATAGAGATGCAACTATTTTTTTACTTCAGATATTCAAATAAGGATATTTGTCGAAATTCATCGAAAAAATATTTGTTATAGTTATTTTTTATGTTAAAATTTCCTTGTGGAAGTTATGAGAGCCGCATTCCGTTTTTTGGGCATCAGGAGGCGGCGGTAACCAGTGATGCAACCGGCCACGCTTTAAAGTGGCCGATTTTTATTTTTGGGGTTATCACTACCGGGAGGAATATGATGAACGTAAAAAAATATTTTCAATTAGTTTCCCTGCTCCTTATTGTTATTTTATTGTTGGGAATGGCGGGTTGTGGCGACAAAAAAAAATATAGAATTGGTTTTGTCGGTAATCTGACGGGGCGTCTTTCAGATATTAGCGTATCTGGCCGGAATGGAGTCGTCATGGCTGTTGAGGAGATAAATAAAGCTGGCGGCATTAAAGGTCACATGGTGGAGCTTCTTATCAAAGACGAAAAACAAGATCCGGATGTTGCAGTGCAGGTTGATAAGGAACTGATAAATAAGGGTGTAGTGGCTATCATCGGCCACATGAACACTGCCATGTCCATAGCGGCACTGCCTTTGGTCAATAAGGAAAAAGTATTGTTAATAAGCCCCACCACCAGCGCCAACAGCCTGAGCGGTATAGATGACTACTTCATCAGGGTCCAACCACCTAATAAAACGGCGACAGTTCTTATGGCAGTAAATGCTTTTCAAAAGATGGGCTTTAAAAAGATGGCTGTTGCGTATGACTTGTCAAATCGCGCTTATTCTGAGGAATGGTACGGTAATTTTAAATCAGAATATGAAGAGCTGGGCGGACAGATAGTTTTAAGCAGGCCATTTACATCCTCTCCCGATGTTAGCTTTATGAATCTGACTGGTGAGTTAATAAATTCTAAACCGGACGGTATACTGATAGTAGCCGGTGCTATTGATACGGCCATGTTTTGTCAACAGATTAGAAAGACCGGGTCAAAAATCCCTGTAATAACCGGTGGCTGGGCTATGACGGATGATATTCTCCAATATGGGGGTCCAGCCGTAGAAGGTGTTATTTTTAGTAATACCTTTGACAGAAATGATCAGAATAAAGATTATCTGAAATTTAAAAAATGTTTTAAGGAAAGGTTTGGAAGTGACCCGAGTTTTAGTGCTTTGCATGGCTATGAGGCGGCCCGGGTTCTTTTTGAGGCCTTAGCCAAAAGCGATAACCCCAATCCAAAAAAAATAAAGGAGATTATTTTAAGGCAAGAAATATTTCAAGGCCTGCAGGGAGACTTTAGAATAGATAAATATGGCGACGCACAGCGCAAGTATTTCTTGTTTACCATTAAAGACGCACAATTTAAAAGGATAGATTAAAAAATGAAAATTAAAACCAGTCTTAAAAATATCCTAATCTTCAACTTTGTTTTTGTGGTTATGGTTCCTATCTTAATCATCAGCTTTTTTTCCATACATATATTGACGGAGAAATTAGGAGAAGAAATTAGCAATAAAAACACACTTATTGCCAGGTCTTTAGCCGAGGAGACAGAAAAATTTTTAAATCAGCCCACAAATATTTTAGCACAGATAGAAGATGTTATTGAGGAAGATGGTTTAATTGAAGAACAACAGATAAACTCCTATCTTGAAAAAGTTGTTAATAATTATCAATGTTTTAATATGATCCAAATCCTTGATCGTCGTGGAGAAGTCGAGCATGTAGCTCCTTTCAACCGGGATTTAATCGGAATCAATATGTCAGGGCAGGATTTTTTTAAGTCAACCATGGCTCTTGGAAAACCATACTGGTCACCTTCATTTATTTCTATGCAAACAGGACAACCAACTTTAACACTTACCCGGCCATTTAAGCGGGGAATGATAGTCGGTTATCTTAATTTAGCCACACTTGGCGATATTGCCGACCGGGTTAAGATCGGCCGTCATAGTTATGTGGGAATTGTTGATCGGGAAGGAACCTATATAGCTTATTCCAATAAATCGTATGTTTATCAACGAACTAATGTAAAGGATATGTTTGCTGTCAGTCAGGGTATCAATGGTAACGAAGGGAACTATCGTTATTATTGCCGGGAGGGCGAAGGAGAGGAAATGCTTGCCAGTGTTGCTGTTGTTGCACAGACCGGCTGGCCTGTAGTTTTTTGCCAGGCTGTTGAAGAGGCTTTTGCCCCGGTTAGGGGAGCTAGAAATGTTTTTTTTATAGGAGATGTAGCAGCTTTAGTTTTGGCCTTCTTGATAGCAACAGGAAGTTTGAGTAAAATATTGCAGCCGCTCTTTGAACTTGCTGGAAACACCAAAAAGATTGCTGGTGGCAACTATAATTTTACTCTTCAATCTAACAGCTATATTGAGTTCGATGAACTGGCCAATGATTTTATGGCCATGACTGAGGTTATAAGGTCAAGAGAGAATGTATTGAAACAAAATGAGGAAGAAATTAGTAAGCTGAACGAAGAACTTAAACAACAAGTCATCGAGCGAACGGCACAACTCGATGAAGTTCAAAAAAGCAGGGTGGCTCTGGCGGCCGCTCACCAGTTGCTTGCGGCCATCATAGATTTCCTGCCCGATGCCACCTTTGTCATTGACCGGGAAAGAAAGGTTATCGCCTGGAATAAGGCTATTGAACAAATGACCGGGGTACCCAAAGAAGATATAATCGGCCGGGGTAATTACGCCTACGCAGTGCCCTTTTACGGGGAGTCCAGGCCGATCCTGATTGATCTCGTCCTGGCTGACGACGAAGAGACTACAATGAAGTATCCTTATGTGGGGCGCGAAGGAGATACCCTCTACACCGAGATCTTTTTGCCCTCAATACATGAGGAGGGAGTTTTTCTGTGGGGCAAGGCATCTCCGCTTTTTGACGAAGGATGCCGGCTGGTTGGGGCTATTGAAACCATTCGCGACATCACGGAACGCAAACGGGTAGAGAGGGCGTTGCGGGAGAGCGAGGAACGTTTCAGGCGCCTGGCCGAAAATGCCCAAGACGTTATCTACCGCCGAAAAGTGTTGCCAGAGCCTTACTTTGAATACATGAGCCCGGTAACAGCCTCAATGGGCGGTTATAGTCCGGAAGATTTCTACCGTGATCCAAATTTATTTTTTAAGAGAGTGCACCCGGATGACCGGCCTCATATTGGCCAAATTATTGCCGGTGAGATTAAAACACGGCTCACATTGCGATGGAAGCGTTTGGACGGGCAATATATTTGGCTGGAGATTAACCAGGTCCCGTTGTATGATGATGACGGCCGGCTGGTGGCCGTTGAGGGGATAGCGCGCGATATTACCAGGCGCAAGCGTTTGGAGGAGGAGCTTTATCAGGCCAAGTCAGCTGTCGAGATCGAATACGTCAGGCTGCACACGGTTCTCTCGAATATGCAGGAAGGAGTGGTTTTTGCCGACGTAGAGGACAGGATAGTCGAGATAAACGATTATTTCTGCCGGTTTGTTGGAAAAAACCGGGAAGAGATCTTGGGCCGTTCCCTGTGGGAATTTCACCATGGAGAAGTCGCCGGGAAGGTAAGAAAGATAATATTTGACCTTAAGGCAGGGGTAAACAAAAAACCTCTCTCCACCGACAAAAGAATTGGTAAGGTTGACCTGACGTTTCGCGTGCAGCCGGTTTTGAAAAACAGCCAGTATGCAGGTGTGCTCCTCAATGTTGTTGATGTGACTCATCTGGTTGAAGCACGCCGGGCGATCGAGTCGGAAAAAAAGTTAACGGAGAAAGTATTGCAAACTGCCGCCACAGCAATTTTTATGGTGAATTCCAATTGGGAGATTACTAGCGTCAATGATGAGTTTTGTTCTATAACCGGCTATCACCGCGAAGAAGTTATGGGCCGGCACTGCCAGTTGCTTATGTTGGAATGTATGGGAGAGTGTTCTATCTTCGATCCTAGCCGGAAGGATCCGGTTTTAGGACATCATTGTACGATTTTAACCAAGAACGGGCGACGTTTGTCGGTCATAAAGAACGCCAGTTTTCTGCGGGATGAATCCGGTCTGATTACAGGCGGCATCGTGTCCTTTATCGATGTCACCGAACTTGTGGAGGCAAAAGTTAAAGCTGAAAAGGCCCGTGAACAAGCTGAATATCACGCCACCACCGATTACTTGACGGATCTTATGAACCGCCGGGTTTTCATGGAACGTTTGGAATCGGAGATAACACGTGCAAAACGGGCAGGGGCGCCAATTGGTATAATTCTCACGGATATAGATCATTTTAAGAGAATTAACGACAGTTACGGTCACCAGTTCGGGGATGTGGTTTTGAAGGAATTTGCCGCCTGTCTGTCCATGACCTGCCGGCCATACGATTTTGTCGGCCGGTATGGCGGTGAGGAGTTTATTGTCTGTTTGCCCGGCGCAACATGTGAACAGTCAGCAAGAATAGCAGAGCGTATGCGTGCTGCGGTGCAAAATCAGCGCATACATTTACCGGATAATTCCCAATATATCGGCATTAAAGCCAGTTTCGGTGTTGCTGCACTGGAAGGCGGCTTGGAAGAAAAAGTTGATGCATTGATCAGTAAGGCAGATGAAGCTCTCTACCGGGCCAAAAACGAAGGCAGAAACAGGGTATGTCTTGCGAGTTGGGGACTTGAATTCGACAGCCGATAATGCTGAAAACTTTTGAATAACGTTATATATCTGGCTTTATAATAATCTGAATAGCTTAAAGTTCATATCGGCCCGTTTTTAATGACGGCATTCTTGCACGGTTTACCTGTGTATGAATGCCGTTTTTTAAGGAAAGGAGACACACCTTCTTGAACTATTTAAAGCTCCTAATTCTATACAAATTAGAGAAGGAATGTCCCCAATATATGCCTTTTTCAGCATATATTCAGCCACTACTCAATCAACGTTCAGTTACCGTTAAGGAAAAATTCAGTTGGAGTGGTTATTATTGGAGAGTCGAGTCATTCAACAGGAAGATGCGGGATGAATTTTTATAAAGGGAGGTGTTTGATACTTTGAAAGATGTCCAGGTGCTATGTACAATTTGGTGGCCGTTCTGGTGGGTATTTACTGATAGTGGAGGTGAAAATGATGAGCAAAAAGAAGTTGCTGATTTTTAGCCTGGCAACTGTTTTGGTCGTGGCTCTGGTGGGTGTGGGAGTGGTGATGGCCAAGAAGAATGCCAGCCTAACCGATATAACGCAACAACCGGTACCTTCCGAGCCAGCCACCTATGAGGGTATCGATCAGACAGAACAGTCGGATGCCACGAACAACACCATTAACCAGGCTGGCGATGAGACCGTGAAGAAGGGGTCAGTTCCTACTGTTCAAGCCCAGCAGTCAAATAATCAAGCCAAACAGCCAAATAAGGGCGATAAGCCAGGGGGTGGGCCACCGATGATGTTCCGGCCAGATGACATAGCCCAGATTCTTGGCATAACTGCCGAGGATCTGCAAACCGAGTTAAAGGAAGGAAAAACCTTAGAATACCACCACCACCACCTAATATTATGTCTAAAAAGCTTGAAACATACGATAAAGCACAGAAAACTTTCCTGCAAAACGCATCCCATGAATTCAGAACGCCTCTTATGTCTATTCAAAGTTACGCCGAGGGCATAAAATATGATGTTGTTGATAGCAGCACTGCTGTTAATATTATAATCGATGAAACAAAGCGTATGACTCATCTGGTAGAAGATATACTATACTTATCACGCCTTGATGCAGTAGAGGAAAATTATCAGTTTGACATTTTTAATTATAATGAATTAATCAGTAATTGTATTGAACGCATAAATGGGATGCCATCAAAAATAACACAGAAATCACCATTAATAGGCTTAATGAAAGGATAGAAATATATGCAGATGAAGAAAAGCTTTCTCGTGCAATTATGAATATAATCAGCAACTGTATAAGATATGCAGACAGTATTGTAGAGCTTTCCTTGGAGATTGTTGAGGATAACAAAGCACTACTCACTATTTCGGATGATGGTCCAGGCTTTGACATCAATGATCTTCCATATATATTTGAAAGGTTCTATAAGGGTAAAAAAGGTAATTCCGGGCTTGGATTGGCTATTAGTAAGAATGTTATTAAAAAGCACAATGGAAAAATTACTGCTGAAAATTCTGCGTCAGGCGCTTTATTTATAATTGAGTTGCCGATAATTCAAACTCACTGACTCGAATCATGGAAACTATTGGTATTCAACAAATTTTCAGTTTTCATTCAGTACGGTTTCAGTTATGATCCAGATAATATAAACATAATGACGGACACACCATCAGCGGAAAGGGAACACACCTCCATCGGAGGAATGTCCCCGATGGAATGTCCCCGATATAAGGGTGGTAGGTCAGGAATGCAACAATTAAAGGGAATCAAAATATTATTAGTGGACGATGAACCGAATATACTACAGTTTTTAGAGCTCGGTCTGCAAAATGAAGGATTTGAAGTACAGACCGCCCAGGATGGCATGACAGCCATTACACTGTTGAGGCAATTCCAGCCCCATGTGGCTATACTAGATGTCATGATGCCCGGAATGGACGGTTTCGAAGTATGCCGGATGCTCAAAAAAACGGAGAATGTAGCGGTGATCATGCTGACGGCCAAGGATGAGGTGGATGATCGGGTGAAGGGTCTCACCATTGGGGCCGATGATTACATGGTAAAACCGTTTAGCTTTGAGGAACTGCTCGCCAGGATATATGCCAGAATCCGAAATCAATTTCCGAACTTATTTGGGGAAGTCGTTATTGGCCCGTTTCACATTGATGACCGCCGCAAAGAAATCAGGCTCGAAGATCGGGTTTTGGAGCTGTCTCCAACAGAATATGAGCTCCTTAAATTTGTAGTTCTCAATCACGGGCTGGTTTTAAGTAAAACGACAATTTTGGATAAAGTATGGGGCTATGATTTCGGTGGGGAGGAAAATATTGTCGAGGTGTATATTCGTTCGTTGCGGGAAAAATTACACGACAAAGACCATAAATTAATACGAACCTTGCGCGGATCAGGATACCGGGTTGATCTGCCATGAACCAAAGAAAAAGCATTGGAATTAGATCTTTTTTTGCTCCTAACTCACTTAAGATTCAACTGTTATCCCGCTCACTGCTAATCCTTGCCGTTTTGCTCTTGCTTATTGGCCTGTTTCAATATGCTTTTATGCGGGAGGTTCTTTACAGAAATAGAGCTGACAGTCTTCAGACACAGATTATGTCGATTCCACGGGATGCTTGGCAGCATATCGCCACAATCCCGGAAAATGGCGATTTGCAACCACCGATTTTTTTTATTCCTGGGGCAAGCTTGGCATTTATTGATGCGAAGGGAAATTATTTCGCATTGTCAAATGTGCCCGGCAACATAAATACTCCAAGATTGGATACCCAAAAGTATTTGGATGTAATGAAGAAAAAACCGGGGCCGGGCAACAAAGTTATTGATGATGCTGGAGAAAATGGGTCCGGCAGCATAAAACCTCCGAGATTGGATAAGCCAGGGTATTTTGATGTAAAGAAAAAGCCAGGGCTGGACTACAAAATAGTTGACGCCGGGAGAGCGGAACAATTATTGGTATTACAACCGGTTTTTGATCGCGGAGAGGTGCTTGGCGTCGTTCAAATAAGTACTTTGACAGGCCCGCTCAAAGAGCTGCTTATTCGTCAACTGCTCACTTTTTTGTTCCTTTCCCTCGTGGCCATGCTGTTTGGATTGTTTTGCTTTTTACCGATACTTAAAAGAACGTTGGTTCCCTTATTCAATATGGTGGATACTGCGGAACAAATCGATGCGGGTAATTTAGCAAGGCGTTTCCCAACCCGGCAAGGACAGATGGAAATCGATCGTTTGGCGGAATCCTTTAACGGCATGCTGGAGCGACTGGAAGCTTCCTTTGCAGCAGAAAGAGAAACCAAGGAACAGATGCGCCGCTTTATAGCGGACGCCTCTCATGAGCTTCGTACGCCGTTAACCTCCATTCACGGATTTTTGGAGGTACTGCTCCGCGGCGCGGCCAATCAGCCGGAACAACTGCATAAAGCGTTAAAAAGCATGCATGGCGAATCGGAACGCCTCACAATATTGGTACATGATCTTCTTCTCCTGGCCAAACTTGACCGCACACCTCATATTGAACTTAAGGAAGGCTTGCTGGATACCGTTATCCTGGATATGGAACCGCAGCTGCGCATTCTGGCCGGCGACAGAAGGCTTGACTTATCGATCGAACCAAACATGAAATGCAAATATGATGCAGATAAAATGAAACAGGTGATTTTGAATCTGTTTTATAATGCGGTGCAGCAGACAGATCCTGAAAATGGTCATATACAGATTTCATTATCTGGGAAGAACAGCGGTGTGCAATTGTCCGTTCAAGATAACGGACCAGGGATCAGCGATAACCATCTCCACCACATCTTTGATCGTTTTTACCGCAGTGATTCCTCCCGGACGCGCAAATATGGCGGGGCCGGTTTAGGCTTAGCGATCTCCAAATCCATTGTAACCGCTCATGGGGGAACCATTAACGTTGAAAGTCAAGAGGGAGAAGGCTGTACATTTCATATCTGGCTTCCCGAATAACCTGAATGTTTCTTAAAGTTCATATCAGCCCAACTTCAATGACGGCATTCATGCGCGGTTTGACTGTGTATGAATGCCGTACTCATAATTAAATCGCTTCATCAACAAAGTATCCTATTTGATCAACGTTAGAAGATTGATGACTATTTAAAAGTGTAGTCATCTGTTGCTGGAAATCTCCCATAGTCAAACCTTGTTCTTCAATAATTGTTTGTAAGTCATTGCCTGATTGTAATTCGGATTTGAGGTCGTCGTCTGATATGCCTAAAACACTTGCTGCATCAGTAAAGAATTGTTCAGGTCCTTTTCTGTCATCGGTGTTTTGCGTGTTCACGTTACTAGTAGTGCTATTACCTTGAATTTGTGAATCAATTTGCTGTATTTGCAGTTGTAGTTGTTGAATTTTCTGCTGTTTTGTTTCTTCATCATCCTTACTTTGTAGAACTTTTTGTAGTTCCTTCTGAAGATCTGCCTTTTCTTTTTTAAGCTGTGCTACTTCATTATTATTATTCACAGTAGAATAAGCGCTACTTGAGGCAGATGAAATTGATGAAATATTCATATTAACACCACACTCCTTTTAATCTACTCAAGATATTAATAGTTCTGAAGAATAATGGTTACCATATCCCGATGCATTTCATTTCCCAATTTGTCAGGAATAGCTTCATTGTTATTTTGTCTTGCATTCTCCTGCATCTGTGGGTTTGAATTCTGTCGACAAATATCACCTCCATTTATTGGCATCCCTTCGTGAACTGTAAAAGTGATTTATTTACCTATTATAATTATCGGCGGATACGCCTTTTTAAAATATAGCAATACTGTGGCAAACCTGTGGCAAAATTGAAGCAACAATTATGCTGCTTTTTTCAGCATATATTCAGCCATTATTCAATCAATGTTCAGTTACCGTTAAGGGATAATTCAGCAAAAGGGGATATTATTGTAAGAGTAAAAGCCCGGATGTTCATTTCATTTTTTATTCATCATGGCTTCATTATATCTAACATTCCTGGTGCTAAAGTTAAAGATGGGTTTGCTGCGCTGACAAATTTCCGTGTTATTAATAGGAGGACACCAAATTGCAGAACGAAAACAAATCATTCATTATGAGATTGAGCTCTTTAACCAGCCACGTAAAAAAGAAAAAGCTCATGTTTGGTATTATAGCGGCCGCTGGGATCTCGCTAGCCCTTTATTTTATCCTGAGCGGACCCTCGAGGGCATCTGGAGATTACCTGACCAATACCGTGAAACGCGGCAACATAACCAACACCATATCCGCCAGCGGAACGGTAGAACCGGTCGAAACAATTAGTATGAGCTTTAAAGACGCCGAAATAGTCAAAAAGATTTATGTGAAAGTCGGCGACAAAGTAGAACCGGGCCAACTTCTGGCCGAGTTGGAAACCGATAACCTGGAAGCGGATGTTATGCAAGCACAGGCAAACTTTGACAGCCAGTCCGCGAAGCTTGCGCTGGAGAGGAACGGCGCCACACAGGAAGAATTGGAAGAGGCCGAGGCAAAAGTAAGCATGGCTCAGGTAAGTTATAATCTTGCCAAAGCCACTATGGAAAGAAATCAGACTTTATACCAGGCCGGGGCGCTATCCCAGTCGGAACTTGAGCAGGTAAAAGCGGATTTTGACAATGCGGAAGCCAGTTTAAAACAGGCCAGGGCGTCATTAAGAAGCTTGCAAAAAGGGAACCGCCCGGAAGATATTGCTTCCGCGGCCGCACAGGTGGTAAACGCCAGGGCACAGTTGCAGGTAGCCAAAAGGTCGCTTTCCGATGCCAAGTTGGTAAGCCCCATTAATGGCATCGTCAGCTCGAATAGTGGGGCGGAGGGCCAGCGGGCCACAGCCAATAACAACAACACAAGCGGCGGCGGCTTCATGGAAGTGATTTCTGAAGCACTACAGGTAGAAGCCCAGGTAAACGAAGGGGATATCGGCAAGACCCAGGTGGGTCAAAAGGTGGAATTCACGGTAAACTCCTTCCCAGAAAAAACATTTGTCGGGAAGGTGAGCAGCATCTCCCCCACGGCCACCACGCAGTCTAACGTCCAGATTTATGAGGTGATTATACAACTGGAGAATAATTACACTGAATTGAAAGCAGGCATGCCCGCCGATGTGACCATCATAGTGGAGCAGAGCGAAGATGTCCTGACCATTCCCAAGGGTGCCGTAACCTATGCAGAAAGTTACGCAACTAAACAAATGGATGCTACAGCTGGAAAAAATGCCTCAGTAACGACGGAAAGTGCACAAGGGCAGCGCGCCATGGTTTTAGTGTCAGGTAAATCAGGTTCTCCCGAGCCCAGGCAGGTGGAACTGGGATTGTCCGACTTGACCAATTATGAAGTGATTAGCGGGCTAAAAGAAGGGGAGACAGTTATTATTGGTTCCACGAGCCGGACTGCGGCAACATCATCCAGCTCTACAGGCACCAAGGATAACTCAAAAAGTGGCCAGGGCATGCTCGGTGGACCCGGGGGGCCGCCGCCCGGCGGGAACTGAGTTTTATAATTGAACAGTACGGGGGAGTGGCGGGGTATTGAAAACCACAATTAAGCTGGAAGGAATAAAAAAGGTCTATAAACTGGGGGGAACCCTGGTTCATGCGGTAAGGGGCATCGACTTGACCGTGCCGGAAGGAGAGATGCTGGCGGTAATGGGCTCTTCAGGTTCCGGTAAAAGTACACTGCTGAATATAATTGGCTGTCTGGACAAACCCACCGCAGGAGCATATTACCTTGAAGGTCAAGATGTTTCGCAACTGGATAAAAAACAGCTGGCTTCCATTAGAAATAAAAAATTAGGCTTTGTATTTCAGGGATTTAATCTGTTGGGCAGGTCGACCGTAAAGGCGAATGTTCAGCTGCCGATGATTTATGGCGGCGTCGAGAAAAGCGAAATGGAAGATAGGGCCAAGGAAGCCCTTGGCTGGGTAGGACTTTCTGCTTACCTCAATCACCTTCCCAGCCAGATGTCCGGCGGCCAGCAGCAAAGGGTGGCCATAGCCAGGGCACTGGTGAACAATCCTTCAATGATCCTTGCGGACGAGCCCACCGGCGCCCTGGATTCAAGAACCAGCATGGAAATAATGTCTGTTATCCAGCGGCTGAACTGGGAAAAGGGGATTACGGTGATAATGGTTACCCATGAAGAGGATATAGCCCTGCACTGCGGCAGGATTATAAGAATAAAGGACGGGCGTATAGTCAGTGACAAACAAGTTCTCAATCCCAGGAGCGCAGTAGAGGAACTGGCGGCCTATCCGGTGGATGATGCGGAGGTAGTTGCATGAATTTAAAAAGCAATCTGGAAGTGGCCCTAAACGGCCTTAAGGCAAACAAACTGCGCTCCGCCCTGACCATGCTGGGCATAATAATCGGTGTCTCTGCAGTTATTATAATGATTTCCGTGGGGCAGGGGGCTGGTAAAAGAATAACCGACCAGATTTCCAGCATGGGCTCAAACCTATTGACGGTGATGCCCGGAGCTGAGCAGCAGGGACCAGTTCGGGGAGCGGGGGGGAGCGTTAATACCCTTACCCTGGATGATGCGAAAGCTATAGCGAAGCTTGACATGGTGGCCAACGTGGCTCCCGCTGTAGGCGGCAGCGCCACTATAGCATATGGCAGCGAGACCTGGACTTCCGAATACAGCGGAACCACGCCGGAACTGCAGAAGATCAGAGACTTACCTACTGCATCAGGCACTTTCTTTGCGGATGAGGATGTTAGTGGTGCTACCCCGGTGGCGGTGTTGGGCCAGACCGTGGTGGATAACCTTTACCCGGAAGGCACAGACCCCATAGGAACCAAAATCCGTATTAACAAGCTGTCATATACAGTGGTGGGGGTGCTGGCTTCCAAGGGAGCATCCATGATGGGACAGGATCAGGATGATGTTGTATATATCCCGGTGACCACGGCTCAGAGAAAAATGCTGGGGCAAAAATATGTCAGCCGGATCAACGTGCAGGCGGAATCCCAGGAAAGTATGGATTACATAGAGAGCAGCATTGAGAGCTTGCTCAGGGAAAGGCATGATATACACAATAATGAAGAAGATGATTTTAACGTTAGAAATCAGGCGGAGCTGATTGAAGCAGTGGAAAGCACCTCGGCAGTGATGACCATGATGCTGGCCAGTGTTGCCGCAGTTTCCCTGCTGGTGGGTGGAATAGGGATAATGAATATTATGCTGGTATCTGTTACGGAAAGAACCAGGGAAATTGGTCTGCGCATGGCGGTAGGCGCCACTGACAGCAACATCCGCAACCAGTTTCTGGTGGAAGCCCTGGTGCTCTGTATGTTGGGAGGAATCGCCGGAATACTGCTGGGGGTGACGGGGTCAAAGCTATTGTCCGTTATAGGCGGCTGGTCGACTTCAGTAACCTTATACTCAATTTTACTGTCAGCAGGCTTTTCCGCGGCCGTTGGGATATTTTTCGGATATTATCCTGCCAAACAAGCTGCAGCACTGGACCCCATCGAAGCGCTGCGTTTTGAAAAGTAAATGTATTTGTGATTGTTTTGAATACAACCAAATTGCGCCCTTTAGGAGGAAATAATTAATGACTAAAAAATGTCGTCAATTACACTTATGGATTGGTTTGTTTACTTCTCTTTTAATACTGATAGAGGCAATTACAGGACTTATTATGATTGAACCGTGGCTTATCGGTGCAAATCATCCACCAACAGAGCAAAGTGTGCAGTCTGAAAAAGCAAAAATAGGTGATTCTATTAGAGTAGTAGCACCTGTAGAGGGGCTGGCGCCACAAGGTGGAGATTCTGGAAATGTTTACAAGAAAAATAATCTGATGGGATTTATCAGGAATTTGCATCAAGGAAGAATAAACAATACAGACGTTTCTGTTTTTCTTGATATAGCAGCTATTGGTTTAATTGTGCTATCAACAACAGGGATTATATTATCTGTTAAAATATTAAAAGCACAGTTTTTTACTGAAAATAGACGCGAGTAAAATTAAGGAGAGATTGTAAATAAGAATAATCAAATTTTCAATTGCAACTCTTGCCAATCCCGCCATATATCATCAATGAAGCCATGAAATGGCCAAAAAATAGGAGCTAACGGTGCAAGCCGGGTATTATTCATTATGCCGCCAATTCTAGCATGAACCAGGTTATGTCTGGTCATAAGGGCTTCTCCCAGCTCTTCTTCAGTTCCGAAGTTATTAAAATTTTCCTGGTCAAACTCTGGCGAGAAATTTACATCTGGGTTTAGATTCCGTAGTCTCCCGGGGCCAGTACTCGGGATATTAAATTCCTCAGGAATTGGATTTCTTGGGTTCCATGCCGGTAGAGGCACAAATTGCGTATATCCCTGGTCTGACAAAAAGTTTTCTAAACCACTAATTAAGTCTCTGTGAAAGGTTAAGAACATCGCCGGGTCGTTATGGGCACCAGATAAGACTGCATTCCAGTGTATGTTAACTATATCTGGTGTAACGTATCTCTGAATTTGCCTTGCTAATAAAGCTCTTTCATTTTCAGGTAAATCATTAAGGTTAGGTCTATGCATTTTAACCTTCCTCTATAATCTTTAATATTCTTTAAGATGCTCACTCAATCTTATATTTTCACATTTGTTTAAACAAACCACATCATGGGCATTTAATCTATTCATGAATATATATGATAGGACAAGCGTAAAAGTTCCATATTTTGGCCTATGGTAACCACTTGTCCTCAGGCCGCAATCCTTCCATATCTCACAGGGTCTTTGCTATTAATTCCTTCGTCCTGACCGCCCATGAGGTGGATGTCAGCCATGCTCCTAAACTTGGTCTTATGCCCTCCTAAAGAAAAATATATTTGTATATATGACAAATTACAACATATTATGACTAACTTATTATGGTAATATAGACTTAACCTAAATCCGTGATCTGTTGGGTTCATTAACAATATTATTTGGTAGAATAAAATCGGAGGTAAATGCATGAACGTCTTTGGAATAGGCAGTTATCAGCCATCTTCGTATGTAAAAACAAGCACCACAAGCACAAAAAGTACTGAAAAAAATTTGTTCAACTTATCGGTCACCCAGAAAAAAACCGATGTGGAGTATAAACCGGATCAGACTTCGGATATATGGGGAGAATTGGCCAGAGAATATGATATCCGAAATGCTACATTCGATGAGCTTTGTGAAATGTCCTTAAAACTTTACGAGGCAGGACAAATATCTGGGGGGGAACATGCAATTTTGACTTTTGATTATGATAAAGCTCTTCAAGATATTAAATCTAATATTGATCTAAGCAAATTTCCTCAACCAGCTAGTTTCTATTTAACTCCAGCCAGTCATGAAGGCAGGAGAGATTGGATCGCAGAGTATGAAGCAAGACTCGAGCAAGATTCAAAGATTAACCCATCGAGTTGTACGTTTGACCAAAAACTCATTCAAATTCTAAAACGTCTTGATAGGTAATCGACTTTCCTAGCCTCCCGGTTAATTTGGTGTTCCGGGGGCTATTTTGTTGTTGATTGCAATGGCCAGACTTTCTTGGTTCCAGTTAATCAAATAATTGGACTGACCGGATTAACCCGGGGGCAGGTAGAACAGATAAAAGGAACCATTAGCGTTGTATGTCAAGAGGGAGAAGGCTGTACATTTCATTACCGGCTTTCCGGATAACCTGAATGCTTTCTTAAAGTTCATATTGGCCTAACTTTATTAACGGCATTTCTGCACGGTTTACCTGTGTATGAATGCCGTTTTTGTTATACGCGCGCCTTAGAGGAGAGGGACACGCCTTCTTGTAGTATCTAAAACTCCTACTACTATACAAATTCGAGAAGGAATGTCCCTAATTTATCTGCTGCGGTTTTCAGCATATATTCAGCCATTACTCAATTAATGCTCAGTTGCAGTTAAGGGACAATTCAGCTAAAGGGGATATGATTGTAATAATATGAGGCCCGGACATCACGGGGGACTGCCCATAGCGGCAACAAAACAAGATGAATCAGAGGGGGAAGATGACGGTGAGACCGAAGCAAGGCCAACGTTTCGATATGATCCTGATAGGTATTGCCTTACTATCCGCTTTTTTAAATATTTATAACATCTGGAACAATCAGTACGCTAACGCCTATTACACTGCAGCCGTAACCAGTATGCTGCAGAACTGGCACAATTTTTTCTACGCTTCTTTTGATCCGGGCGGATACGTTACGGTGGATAAACCGCCGGTCGCGTTTTGGGTCCAGACGGTATTCGCCGATATCTTCGGGGTGCACGGATGGAGCGTGATTCTCCCGCAGGCTTTGGCCGGTGTCGGTTCCGTTTTGCTGATGTATGTTCTGGTCAAGCCGGCTTTCGGTAAAACGGCTGCCCGGTTAGCGAGCCTGGTTATGGCATGTACACCCATCGCTGTTGCGGTGAGCCGGACTAATAATATCGACAGCCTTTTGGTATTTACGCTTCTCCTGGCCACCTGGATGTTGTTTCGGGGGATTCGTAATCAGAAGCCGTCCTGGGTTCTTGGAGCCTTTGCCATGATCGGTGTGGGCTTTAATATGAAGATGCTGCAAGCATACATGGTGGTACCGGCTTTTTACCTGTTTTACCTGCTTGCTTTCAAGGGCGAGTGGAAAAAGAAACTGGCCATCATTGCGGCGGCAACAGTGATCATGGCCGGAGTATCCGCGTCCTGGGCGGTGATCGTCGATACGATTCCTCAAGAAAACCGGCCATACATGGGAGGCAGTAAAACGAATTCCGTTTTGGAGCTTGCCTTCGGCTATAACGGTATATCTCGCCTTACCGGGAACAGGGGAGGCGGGGGTCCCGGTCCCGGCGCAGCGCCGAACCAACGGCAAACTCAGCAGGACGGGGGAACAATGCCTGATCAGCAACAGATGCAGCAGGATGGGAACAACATGCCCAACCCACAGCAAATGCAGCAAGGGAACAACATGCCCAGCCAGCAGCAAATGCCGACGGATGGAAACAACAGGCCGGGAGGCTTCGATCTGGACGGTAATGGAGGATCAGGCCCAATGTCCGGCGGGGGCAGACCGCCAGGACAAGGGGGCGGCGGTGCGTTCGGTACCGGTCAGGCAGGTCCGCTGCGGCTGTTCCAATCCGAACTTTCCGGGCAAGCCAGCTGGCTGCTGCCCTTTGTAGCTTTCGCCTGCGTTGGTTTGCTGGCAGGCATCCGCTTTAGAAAGCCGCTTACTGACAAACAAAATGAGACCTTGTTCTGGCTGGCCTGGCTGCTCCCGTCGATGGTGTTTTTCAGTGTAGCGGGCTTCTTCCATCACTATTACCTGATCATGCTTGCCCCATCGATTGCGGCGCTGGCAGGAGCAGGCTGGGTGGAGCTTTGGAACCAATATCGCGACAAAGAAGGCTGGAAAAGGTGGCTGCTGCCGGCGGGTCTTCTGACTGCCACAGTTTTTGAACTGTATGTACTGCAGCCCTATCAAAAGCAAATTGACATTGGATGGTCCATCGGCATCGGTGCCGCAGGCATCGCGCTATCGATTGTATTGATCCTGGCTGCAAAGAAGGAGAAGTTGTCTTCGATGGCCGCAATAGCCGGAATGCTGGTACTGCTGATGGGGCCAATGTACTGGGCAGCTACTCCGCTGCTGTATGGCGACAACAACATGCTGCCGCAGGCTGGGCCTTCCGGCCGAGGATCATCTGTGCAGGCACCACCCAGTCAAGGATCATCCGCGCAGGCACCGCCCGGCCTGGGACTGTCCGGCCAAAGACCGGGTATGAGGGGCGGGCCGAACACCAGTATCAATGATAAACTACTTGAATATGTAACCAGGAATAATACGGGGGAAAAGTACCTTTTTGCGACCACAGATTCCAATACGGCCGCACCTTATATCATTGAAACCGGTAAAGCCGTCATGGCCATGGGCGGGTTTAGTGGGTCCGATCCCATTCTAACGGTGGAAAAATTGAAACAAATGGTGGCCAACAAAGAAGTGAAATATTTCTTGATTCCTTCGGGCTTCGGAGGCAGAGACAACAATGAAGTGATGGATTGGATACGTATACACAGCACGGAGGTTCCTCAAGAAGAGTGGCAAACGAACTCAGCCCAGGCTGGCCCTCAAGGTGGTCCTATGGGAATGGGGAACGACAGGACGTTATACAAAATCAACTAAAAAAGACTGCAGCTTAAGAACTGCGCTACTTTCTGATTCCTTTTAAAAAAGTAACGGGGATGAGATGTAATGAAAAGAAACGTCCGTTATACCATTATCATTCCGGTCTATAACGAAGAGGCCGTTGTACATGAAACCTATCGCCGGCTGACACGGGTCATGGAAGCTATCGGTGAGCCGTATGAACTGCTGTTTGTTAACGATGGAAGCCGGGACCGGACGGCAGAAATAATAGAAGGATTTGCTGAATCTGACGAGTGTGTGAAGCTGCTTGATTTCTCGCGCAATTTCGGGCATCAAATAGCGATTACCGCGGGCATGGACTTTGCTTGCGGGG
Source organism: Peptococcaceae bacterium BRH_c4b (assembly GCA_000961595.1). Classification (GTDB taxonomy): domain Bacteria; phylum Bacillota; class Desulfotomaculia; order Desulfotomaculales; family Desulfocucumaceae; genus Desulfocucumis. Next base: position 26,674 of record LADO01000036.1, on the reverse strand, counting down.
ACGCCATTGTGATTTTAGATGCCGATTTGCAGGACCCGCCCGAGTTGATCCCGCAAATGATTGAAAAATGGCAAGAAGGATATGAAGTAGTCTATGCCCGGCGCTCTAAACGGAAAGGGGAGACGCTGTTTAAAAGATGGACCGCCTCTTTGTTCTATCGCACCCTTAGCGCGCTGACAGAAGTAAACATTCCGCTTGATACAGGTGACTTCCGCCTGATAGACCGGAAAGTGTGTAAGGCCATGTGCAGCATCCGGGAGAAAAACCGCTTTGTCCGCGGCCTGGTAAGCTGGGTAGGCTTTCGTTCTACAGCCATTGAGTACGTGCGGGAGGAACGATTTGCTGGAGAAACCAAATACCCCCTAAAGAAAATGATTCGCTTCTCAATGGATGGGATTACATCATTTTCCTATAAACCGTTAAAGTTGGCCACTTATCTCGGTTTTATAATCTCGTTTGCAAGTTTTGTCTGTCTGGTTATTTCTTTGTGCCTAAAATTATTCACCACCAATGCAGTTGCTGGATGGTCATCGCTCATTGCCTGCCTGCTGTTGCTAAACGGCGTGATCCTCATCATTTTGGGGATCCTCGGAGAGTATGTGGGCAGAATTTACGATGAAACCAAAAACCGTCCGCTATATATTCTCCGGAACGAGCAAAAAGTTAAAAATTTAAGGTCGGAAGAGGTGATCTGGAGTGTTCAACAATAAGCACAGGGCTATTCAGTTCCTGCGTTTTTGTACCGTAGGGGTAGGAAATACGGCAGTGGATTTTGCCGCCTTTTTTCTTCTGACACTGGGCGGAGTGCCGTACCTGCTGGCCCAGGCGCTTTCCTATGCGGCAGGTGTGGTGAACAGTTTCTTGCTCAATCGAAAGTGGACATTTCGGGTTGCACGCAAAGCTAACGTCCTGGAGGTTGCCAGGTTTATCATCGTAAACGGGCTTTCCTTGCTGGTATTATCCGGTCTGCTTTTCATCTTACACGATGCAAATCATATGGCTCTTTGGATTAGCAAGCTTATGGCCACAGGGGCCGCCATTGCTGTGAACTATATGGGCAGTCGGCTTTGGGTATTTACAGAATACCAAAGAACAAGGGGTGAAATTGCATGAAAATCAAAAAAGCAGTCATTCCCGCAGGTCCAATGAAACCGGTATTAGTTACAGGGGGCGCAGGCTACATCGGTAGCCATACGGCGCAGGAGCTTATCAAAGAAGGTGCTCTGGTGGTCGTGCTGGACAATTTGACCACCGGCCACCGGGATGCGGTTCGCGCAGAGCATTTTTACGAAGGTGATATTGCGGACACCGCACTGGTGGAACACATTATTAAGGAACATCAGATACAATCAGTCATCCATTTCGCTGCCAAAAGTCAGGTAAGCGAATCATTAGCAAAACCAGAACTGTATTTTTGCGAAAATACGGTCAAGTCTTTTATGTTCTTCGAGGCGGTAATGAAAGCAGGAGTAAAACACGTTGTCTTTTCATCTACGGCCGCTGTGTATGGGATTCCGAAATATATCCCCATCCGGGAAGAAACGATGCTTGCTCCGATTAATCCATATGGCGCTTCAAAACGTATGATTGAAGAGTGTCTGGAGTGGGTGGGAAAGGTTCATGGCATCAGATGGGTGGCCCTCCGCTATTTCAACGCAGCGGGCGCATCGCTGGACGGCAGTTTGGGCGAAGACCACGGGCCGGAGACTCATCTCATTCCATTGGTCCTGCAAACAGCCCTCGGGCTGCGGGAAAAATTATCTGTATTCGGTGCAGACTATGTGACATCCGATGGTACATGCATTCGCGATTATGTACATGTTATCGATTTGGCCAACGCTCATATTCTTGCTCTCCGTGCCTTGGAACACAGCATGCAAAGCGGTATTTTCAATGTAGGCACAGGAAAGGGGAGTTCAGTTTTGGAGATTATCGAAAAATCAGAAGCACTTACCGGGCATAAACTTTCAGTGGCATACGAAGAGCGCAGAGAGGGAGATCCGCCCATCCTGGTAGCTGATAGTGAGGCTATTAAAGGAGTTGTGTGCTGGGAGCCAAGATACAGCAATCTAGAAACCATACTTTCCAGTGCGTGGCGCTGGCATAGCACCCATCCGAATGGTTATCGCCAATAGGTTGAGGCAAAGGAGCATTCCAATGGTGGCTTTCAAAAAGCATATATTTAAAATAAGTTTGCTTTTGATACTATTTTTAGCAGTATTTCTATGCATTTATACATTATGGAATTATCATAGTAATACTGCCCCGCCCCAAAGCAGAATTGAACCTCGTATTTCCCTTTCCAGTGAAAGAAATCAATGGCCGGATAATCCGGATCAAATACCAGGAGGGCAGTTCACAAAGCCGGATTCGACTCAGCATATGGCGCCTCCCAATGGACGCATGTGGGGAGGTATTACAAGTGCGGGTACAAAATATGCTCCTCATCTTATCACATATTCAATAATATTTTTAGTTGTATTCATCGCAGCCTACTACCTTTTTATATATAAAAAGGTGAAAATCCATCCTGGCCATGAAAGATTATTAATAGTGACATTACTCTGTGTGGGACTGCTTTTACGGATTTCCTCCTCCACATTAATGGATGGACATCCCTTCGATATTAATACCTTCAAAAACTGGGCAACTACTGCCGCAAATAATCTCTTTCAAGTTTATTCAAACTCTAGGTCAAGCGACTACCCACCATTATATATATACATTTTGTTTATAATTGGCAAGATTGCCAGCGTCCCTGTAATGAGTCCATATTTCACATTATTATTAAAGCTGCCGTCAATAGTGGCTGATATTGCTACGTCTCTGCTTATTTACAAGCTGGCCAGAAAACATCTCTCTTTGGAAATCAGTATCCTGCTATCCGCATTTTATATATTCAACCCGGCTATTTTTATCAATTCCACCTTTTGGGGGCAGGTGGATTCATTTTTTACATTCATTGTTATTTCTGCAGTGTTTATGCTTTCGGAAAAAAAGATTGGCTTTTCATCTGCCTTATTTACAGCTGCCGTACTTATGAAGCCGCAAGGAATTATCTTTCTTCCCGTGCTTTTCTTTGAACTGGTAAGGCAAAAGAGTTTTAAGAGCTTGCTTAAAGTGGCAGTATTTGCCTTGATTACGGCAATAGTCATTATTCTCCCATTTTCCTTAAACAAAGATGTGCTGTGGATTTTCAAGCTCTTTTCAAGCACTGTGGCTGAGTATCCCTATGCCTCTGTTAATGCATTCAACTTCTTCAGTTTGATTGGAAAAAACTATACACAGGATGCGGCTACCATGTTTGTATTCAGCTATCATAGCTGGGGGATAATTTTTATTGTCATGATCACAGCATTTTCATGGTTTATTTACATTAAGGGGAATAGCAGATTATTTGCTTCTGCAGCAGCACTTCTCCAAATAGCAGGTGTATTCACTTTTTCCACCAGCATGCATGAAAGATATTTATTTCCTGCTGTAGCCCTATCAATTTTGGCCTTCAGATATCTCAGGGACAAAAGGCTGCTGCTGTTATCCGCCGGATTTAGCGCTACCGTTTATAGCAACACTCATTTTGTTCTCTTTGAGACGAGCAGAGGTATAAATTCCGTTTCTTTTAATCCTACTCTTGTATTCACATCGTTCTTGAATGTGTTATTGTTTATTTACCTTGCAAAGGTTTTATACGATATTGCTATGTTTAATACAGTGGAATTTTGTGAAGACCACATAAAGCAACCTTCGTGTTTGGTTAACCAGAAAAAGTAAACAATAGAAAATGGCAGAACGATAGAATCAGAATTAGTGTATCTTTCCCTTCCGGTGGAATACCGTAGCGTTTAAAAACTTTTCTCAATTCATACAGGGCGGCCCGCAGCGACATTGAAGCTGACTTTTTATCAGACCCTGGCCAGAACAACTCGAATAACGACAGCGCTTTCTTTGATAGAATTAATTTTTTTCCTTGCCTTTCTGATAGGTGAAGCTCTTTATATAAAATAGAATCGCCTTATTATCAACAACTTCGTCATACCTGGTTAGCCTAATTTGCTGTACCAACCCTTCCCCCCAAATTGCATGAGACTTCTTTTTACTTTAAAGTTTAAATTTCTGCCGTGAAATAAATGTGAAATATGTGTGAAATCTGTTATTATTCAATTAAAAGGAAAATTTTATAAGGAGGGTGATGTGAAAGGCATTCCCGCACTGTTCTGGTTACCGCCCAGGACGCTACCACCACCAAGACCTGCAACGTCATTGTAACCAGAGCAAATAGACACTTGAAAGGGGTATTTAAACCATTTTAGGGGCAATGATTGTATGAGAGAATATAAAATATGAAACGAAAGTGAGTGAAACTTATGTTTAAAAATTTAAAAATGTTTATAACAGGATTTCTGGCTTGCGCTCTTTTAATGGGGACCATAGCCGGAGCTTTTGCGGCAGCAAATGATTTGAACATACAAGCTGTATTGAGCAATTCCATTAAATTAAAACTTAACGGAAAAGACTGGACACCAAAAGACCCCGCAACGGGTAACTATTATAAGCCCATCAGCTATAACGGCAGAGCCTACTTGCCTGTCCGGGCAGTTGTTGAAGAAGCCGCAGGCATGCCGGTGGATTACGACAGCGCTTCTCAAACAATATGGATCGGCGGCAAAACGGACAGCTTAAATGTAAGTTCGTCTGAGTATTATGAGGATTATTACGGAACTATCATTACTACAGATAGTGAAAGGCTTTTCACACCGGATGAGGCATACAAATGGGGTATCACAAATGACAAAGACCTTAACATGCAATATTTCACCTTTTATTTGAAGCCGAACGGAAATTATAAGAGGTTTCGCGCCTCGTTCTTCCTCGACAACAGCGCAAAAGATAAGCTTACTATGAATATAAGGAAAGATACTCCTGACGGGCAAGTGATTAAGACTCTCGTCTTGCAGCCGGGCAATACTATTAAAGATGTGGACCTGGATATCGGTGGTGTTAATAAATTATGTATTGAATCCAACATAGCAATTAACCACGGCATTATTAAAAAAATAGTGGTTGGAGAGCCTGTTTTCTATAATGGAAATCTACAAGGAGCCTCTGCTACCCACGGATAAAATATTTTTGTTCATACGATAAAAGAAAGCAATTAAATGCTTTCTTTTATCGATTAACAAAGCTATCAAATTGAGAATGTACTATGATAAAAAGATTGATTTGACCCCGTCTTCGGAAAAATGCCCATATCATCTCTTAACCCTTCTTAAATTAAGTTCCAACTATACGTGGTACAATCCCTGGACAGGCATGCCTTATTGTATAACATCGAATTGATGTTATTGATAAGAATGGGTAAATCAGTCATGCATGCCCTGGTGGTCAGTTGTCAATGTTTTTTGGAACGAGTAAGTATGCGACAAGAGAACCTTCCCCTGTCGCACCAAGTGTAAAAGAGCTAAGATTGGAGCTCTACACCAAGCATTTTAGCTTCTTCCTGAATTTCTAAAGGTATCTCCTTTTTTGAGGCAGCTCCATCTAAAGTTATACTTCCAACAATATCATATCCGCCAGCTGTTAGTACTGTTTCCATTGCCTGCAGAGCTCCTTTGCTTTGATTTGGCAATTGGCTGATGGGGGAAGGTGCGTTACATGCTGTCACCATAGCGGCTTTTTTGCCAATGTGCAGTGATATAGGCATTTCTAACCCGCTTGCTGCTATCTCCTCATAAGCAGTGAGGTTCCTATCGATAAGGGTTTTTAATGGTCCGGATATATTTCCAAAATAGGTGGGACTACCAATCACTAAAGCATCGGCAGATCGAATCTTATGCCATACATGATGTCCATCATCCTTTGGCAGATTGCATTCTTTATTGGGTCTGCATTGCAAACAGCTCTGACAGGGCTTTATTCCTAAATCATAAGCATGTATCCATTCTACAGTATGTTTTGATTCAATTCCGTCTTCAATACATTTCATTACACGCACTGTATATCCATCTTTCCTGGGTGATCCATTCAAAAATAATATTTTCATACCGAAGCCCCCTTTTTTGTTTATAAAATGATAAATTTAATAAAGGTTTAAGAATTTCTAGAAATATATTAGTATGATTTATATACTAGTAATAGGAGCGTATTTATACTGGTATAAATACTAATAGGTTGGGAATGAAGAATTTGCATAGTGAGAAACAGCGATATGAGGAATTAGCAGATTTTTTGAAGACACGAAGGGCTAAAATTTCACCATCGCAAGTGGGACTTCCTCAAGGTGCACGAAGGCGAACACCCTGTCTGAGAAGGGAGGAAGTGGCACAGCTGGCGGGTATTGGTCTGATATGGTATACGTGGCTTGAACAAGGACGCCCCATTCGTGTATCGAAACAGATCATAGAAAGCTTGTCCAGGGTACTTTTGCTTGATAAACATGAACGTATTCATCTTTTTACTTTGGCAGAACATCTGCTTCCGGCAGATATACCTGCATACCAAGGGACTGTAAGTCAAATCATCCAGCATGTATTAGATAATTTGGTATTATGCCCATCGTTTGTTATGGATCAAAGATGGAATGTTGTTGCATGGAATAAGGCAGCATGTTTAGTATTTGAGGATTTTGGCAAAGTGAATGCACATGAAAGAAATATGGTTTGGAGTATGTTTACAAATATTGACTATAAGCAATTGTTTATAGACTGGCAATATCATGCGCAAGGTATGTTGGCCAGATTTCGTTCAACCTGTGGGCAACAACCTGTGGGCAATATATAGAAGACCCTTGGCTTATTGAATTTATTCAAGCCCTTTAGAAAGAAAGTGAGGAATTTGATTTATGGTGGTCTCGACATGATGTGCAGAGCAATAGTGAAATTTATAAGAAACTCAGACATCCAATTGCAGGAACATTGATCTTTGAGTTTAGCAGTTTTGATGTTTCTGATAATTGTGGATTGAGATTGATTGTGAATACTCCTTGTTCAGAAACAGACACCCCTATGAAAATGAAATCATTGCTTGGGAATATTTATTAATAAAGCGACAAAGTGATTCTGATGAAAACTCAAGAAACCTTATAAGTCGTAGATAAATGCGGAGTTCATCCCAATACGGTCAGGCTTTACGTAGAGCTTGATTTCATTCAGCTGGCACCAAGAGCGAGCAACGGCTACAGATTCACCTTGAACATGTGCTCTTGGTAAGAATGACTTTAGGGAGCACATGGCTCGGAGGGTAATACGTCAAAAAGCTCTTTCGGTTTCGCATCTTTCAGCTGCCGATAGTCATGAGGAAGTGATACAGGTGGCACAGGGACACCTGGTTCTGGTAAAGAGAAGAGCGGGAGAAAGCCGAAATGAGTGCGACAGGGGACGGTTTTCTCTTGTCGTACTATCCCTTTTAACGCGCCGTACCTAAAAAAAGTAAGGGATGTATAGTATTTACCTCAGTTCGTCAACCATCCAGGATGATAGGAATCAGTAAAGATACCGTGTTTAGAGCATGACCTCTGCGACACCGGAGAACCGAACCGTCTCATGTCGAACTGTCGCAGAGCCCGGGAACCTCTGATGAAGCGGGGGTTTCTTTTTTCGCGACGGTGTTCGGTTTCTCATTGAGTGACTGCATGTTATAGAATCACGGCTATGGGAAGTTCTAAAGGGATATAAGTCTACTAAGATCTTTGAATCTCTTTTTCTGTAAGGATATCTTACAATACTAATTTTTTAATGAAATAAAGTGAATAGTAATGATAAGCGTTCAATTGAGGAGGCAGTATTTTGCAACGGGACTACAGGCAAATTCCTTTATGGGAAAGTGTTAGCGTTGAGGATTGGCAAGATTGGCGCTGGCAAATTGCAAACCGCATTACTACATTAGAGGAATTGGAAAAAGTAATCCGCCTCCTGCCAGAGGAGGGGGAAGGAATAAAACGTTCCCTGTCAACCCTTCGCATGGCCATTACACCCTATTATGCATCTCTAATGGATCCGTATGATCCGGACTGCCCCATTCGGAAACAGGCTGTCCCTGTGTCAATGGAATTGCAGGACGGCGAGCATGAGATGGAAGACCCCCTGCATGAAGATATTGATTCTCCGGTACCTGGTATTACTCACCGCTATCCTGACCGGGTGCTGCTGCTGATTACCGACCAATGCTCAATGTACTGCCGCCATTGCACACGAAGACGTTTTGCAGGCGTCCACGACCAACAGCACAACAGGCAGCAGCTAGAGGACGCATTAAACTATATCCGGTGGACCCCAGTGGTACGGGATGTCCTGCTTTCAGGGGGGGACAGTCTTTGTATTGATGACGACCTTTTGGAATTTTTGTTGGAAAGTCTGCGGAAGATTAATCATGTGGAAATCATTCGCATTGGAACGCGCACTCCGGTGGTCATGCCGCAACGCATCACGGATAGCCTTTGTAGTATTATAAAAAAGTACCATCCAGTTTGGCTTAATACCCATTTCAATCATCCTGAGGAGATCACTCCAGAGGCGCAAAAAGCCTGTGCGCGTTTGGCTGATGCAGGCGTGCCTCTGGGTAATCAGACTGTTTTGCTAAAAGGAATAAACGACTGCCCGTATGTTATCAAAGATTTGGTGCACCGCCTATTGAGAATGCGTGTGCGGCCTTATTATTTATACCAGTGTGATATATCTCCCGGGATTGAGCATTTCCGTACCCCGGTGGCCAAAGGGATAGAAATCGTAGAGCTTTTACGCGGACATACCTCCGGTCTTGGGGTGCCAACCTACGTAATTGATGCTCCTGGAGGAGGCGGTAAAATTCCGGTTGCTCCTCAATACTTAATATCGCAGTCTGAGCAAAAGGTAGTGCTTCGAAATTACGAAGGGGTGGTCTGTGCCTACCCCGAGCCTGTTGAAAAAGGGAGCTCCTGCGCGGATTGTGACAACTGTGAACGTATGAGGAAACTTGATCCGGTTGGCATTGAAAAATTATTTGCAGGCAAAAGAATAAGTTTAGTTCCCAAGGGAAATATCAGGGAAAAGCGCCGGCTTCAGTACTCTAAGGGATGCCACTGAAAGGGGAAGACCGATGGATATACCGGTTTCACAAACATGCACGGAAGCAGCGCGTTCATGCTGCAGCCGGGGGTGTGCTGTTGGAAAAATAGTAGAAACAGATCACGAGGGGAATTTTGTTGAAATTTCGATTGACAGCACCAATGAACGCTTAAAAGTTCTTGATTATGAGGTGCAGGACTGGAAAAAAGTAATATCCTACCTGGACGAGGCAGCAGCCAGGAATCATTCAGGTAAAATTTTATTGTATATCAGGCGTCCGGACGATTACCCGTTGGAAAATTTCGGATATGTTCGGGAAGGGGTGATTCCCGCCTTTTTTCGGGGGGATGACGCACTGTGTTATTCGCGTTTCACTGATTATGTACGGTCACAGAGTACAAACTACGAGCAAGAAGAGGAGTTGCTTAAAAAAATTATAAAGGAAAAGGATCGGGAAGGAAAAATAGAATTGCCTGCCGGTTATGTGGTCTGTAAAATTCGCAAGGAACATGTGGATGACTTGGTGAAATTGTACAGGAAGATATTCAGTAGTTATCCTAGCCCATTATTAAATCCGGAATATGTTCAAAAAGTGATGCAGACCCATGTTACCTTTTATGGTGTGTTTGCGGGGGATAGTTTGGTTAGCGCCGCTTCGGCGGAATTAGATGAACAAAATCGCAATGCTGAAATTACTGACTGTGCCACACTGTTAGAGCACAGGGGGAAGGGGCTCTTAAGCAATCTAATAAAGCTACTTGAAAAAGAAATGTGTCTTCAAAAAATGGGGATACTATATAGCCTTGCGCGGGCTGGTTCCTATGGAATGAACGCAGCCCTGTACCGGCTGGGATATGAATATATGGGCAGGTTCATCAATAATTGCCATATTGGTGGCCGCTATGAAGATATGAATCTTTGGGCAAAAAAAACAATATAACATACTTGACAGTTTATCAATTCCACAGTTTGAAAATACCCGGAAAGCCCTCTACAGAATTCAGAATATGGTAGGCTGTTAGTAGCGGTCTCGTGGCTTAAAATCCACTCCTCGCTTTTTTAAGGCAGCAGTATCTTTTTTTGATATAATGTCTTATATGCTAATCATTTTTTTAGTTGACAATAGAGAAAGGGAGCAAGATGAATCAATTAACTGCGGAGAATATTTCAAAAAGTTATAGTGAAAAGAAATTGCTGAGTAAAATAACTGTTGGCATAAATGAAGGGGATAAAATAGGAGTAATAGGTATTAATGGCACCGGTAAAACAACACTGCTAAAAATCATCGCAGGTGTGGAACAAGCAGATGAGGGAAGGGTAGTTAGAGGGAACTCGGTCAAGACAGAATACCTTTCCCAGAACCCTGATTTCGATTCTGAGGCTACGGTGCTGGAGCAAGTTTTTTATGGGAACTCCGCTATTATGAAGTTAATAAGGGAGTATGAAGAAGCTATTCAGAACCGAAACACTTCAAATGAGGAAATTTTAAAGCTTACCCATGATATGGATGTAATGAATGCATGGAGTTTAGAAAGTGAAGCAAGGGCCATACTGACAAAGTTAGGAATTTCAGATTTTACTGCAAAGATAGGCGCGCTATCCGGGGGGGAGAAAAAGAAGATAGCTTTAGCAACCGCACTGGTAAACCCTTCAGATTTACTAATCTTAGATGAACCCACAAACCAGCTTGACAATGAAACTATCGACTGGCTGGAGCAATATCTTAACAAAAGAAAAGGCTCCCTGCTTATGGTTACCCATGACAGATACTTTTTGGACCGGGTGGTAAATCAGATTATTGAACTGGATAAGGGAGGTCTTTATTTATACCAGGGCAATTACAGTTATTTTTTAGAAAAAATGCTCGAAAGGGAAGAGATAGAGGCAGCCAGTGAGAAAAAAATGCAGAGGTTGCTCAGGAAAGAGCTGGCCTGGATTAAAAAGGGTGCTAAAGCCAGAACAACTAAACAAAAGGCCAGAATAGACCGTTACGACAAGTTATGTGAACAGACTGGAGTTGTAATGGATGAAAAGTTACAAGTTTCAGTGGCATCCAGTCGTCTTGGCAAAAAGACAATTGAATTGGAGCATATTAGTAAATCATTCAATGGCACCAAGGTAATAGATGATTTTAACTATATTCTGCTAAGAAATGACAGGGTTGGTATAGTGGGGCCAAATGGCAGCGGCAAGTCGACCCTTTTAAATATAATGTGCGGCAGGATTAAACCTGACAGTGGAAAAGTGGAAGTAGGGGAAACGGTAAAGGTTGGATTATACTCCCAGGAAACCCAGCATATTGATGGCGGCTCGCGAGTTATAGAATATATAAAAGAAACAGCAGAATATTTAACTACTGCAGAGGGGTATAAAATAAGTGCATCACAGATGCTGGAGAGATTTTTATTTCCTCCTGCTCTGCAGTGGACTCTTATAGCTAACCTTTCAGGAGGAGAGAAAAGAAGGTTAAGTCTGCTCAAAGTACTTATGGAAGCACCTAATATACTGCTCCTGGATGAACCAACCAATGATCTGGATATAGAAACGCTTACCATATTAGAGGATTATTTTGAGGACTTCAAAGGGGCAGTTATTGCTGTTTCCCATGATAGATACTTCTTAGACAGAATGGCAGAAAAGATATTTGCCTTTAAAGGAAAAGGAGAAATTGCACATTACCCTGGGAATTATTCGGATTATAGAGAAAAAAGCAGTGGTGAAAGCCAAGATAATATTGTTTCTGATCAAGTCAGAGCTGCTGTTAATAAAAATTTGGATAAGTCTGTTACGCAAAAAAAGAAGGAAAGGGCTTTAAAGTTTTCCTTCAATGAACAGAAGGAATATGCAGAAATAGATGATACAATTGCTGAAATTGAAAATAAGATACAGCAATTAGACAATAAAATCAGTGAGGCCTATGCCGATTATATTCTATTGCAGCAATTATTAGCTGAAAAAGATGAGATGGAGCAACAGCTAAAAGAAAAAATGGATAGATGGGTCTACCTCAATGAGCTGGCTGAAAAAATCGCCAAAGGGAAATAGGATAGTAGTAGTCAGTGCGACAGGTGAACCGTCCCTTTGTCGCATTCTAGGCAAACAAGAACCGTCCCTGCTTGCCTCTGCTTGCTTTGGGATAATGTTTTTTGACGAAAAAAAATAGAGATTGTCATTTTTTACTAGCATATAGTACTTTTGACTGTTTTAAATCCATTGTAAATAATTTATAATTTAAAGGATAAAGTTGCATAAGCTGGAAAGAAAGATCATCTACTGTCGGAAATGCAAAATATGAAGCCTGTCAATCCCATGGATTACTACAGTCTTATATACAACCCGACTGCGGAACCAACCATACTGACCAAAATCATGCGGATGTTGGGTAATTACCGGGAAACGGAAAGAATTTATTAAATTTTGCAAAAACAGTATTTTAAAACTGCTTTGAATTTCCAGCAAAGAACCTTCCAGATGTTGCTAAGGGACGAAAGGGAAACTGACAATATGAATTTATACGCGCTTTCGATTTTTGTCGCTTTTATTATATATATGTACCTTGGCCTTTATGCTTTTATAATGGATACCCGCTCGCGGCTGAACAGGATCTTCTTATGTTTTTGCCTTGCCATGGCTCTATGGGCCTTCTGTATCACCTTTTCTGTAGCAGCAACGGACAAAGAGTCTGCTGAATTCTGGCATAAGCTGTCTTCACCAGGCTGGTGCCTGGTCAGTGGGGTTGTTTTGCATTTCGCCCTGATTCTGACCGGGAAAAACCACATATTGAACAAACGGTGGATATACCCGCTTATTTACCTGCCGGGCACCATATTTACATACAGGTCCGTGACCAGTTTACTGATGACCAGCGATTTTATCATGAAAAATTACGGTTGGGATATGGTAGATCCGGGGAGATCAATCTGGAGCACTGCCTTTACAGTTTATTACATGGGTTACCTTGTTTTTAGCGTCGTGATGATTACAAGATGGGGGAAACATTCAACAATCAACAGGGAAAAGAAGCAGGACCGGATTATTACTACATCGCTGGTTATCGGTATTATTGCGGTTTTTATTGATCAAACCCTGCTGCCGGCCATGGGTAGCAGTACTGTCCCCAGGATTCCGTCGCTCATTGGATTAATCTGGGCGCCGGGTATGTGGTACGCCATTTCAAAATACAGGCAGTTGGAAATCGCCCCGACGATTGCTACCGATGAAATTATTTCGAATATTATGGATTTACTGTTTCTGGTCAGTCCCCGGGGAAAAATAGCCAGGGTTAACCGCCGGGTTGCTGAACTGCTTGGCTATAAAGAGGAAGAACTGGTTGACCGGCCGGTGACTATGCTTTTTCTGGAGAAAAATATCGTCGAAGAAAAAATTCTAAAAATGTATGCAGGGCCGCACTCCCGCTTTTGCTGTGAAATGCACTGTAAAACAAGTGCTGGCGTTAATATTCCTATTAATATTTCTGCCACGCTGATAAAAGACAGGGAAGGTGATGTTGTTGGATTTGTAATTGTCGCCCAGGATTTAAGGCAGACCAGGCAATTACAAATGGAAATAGACGAACGTAAGAAAGTTGAAGAGGAATTGCTGCAGTCCTATGAAAAGCTGAAAGAACTGGATAAGCTCAAGACCGATTTCTTATCAACAGTATCCCACGAACTCAGAACGCCCCTGACGTCGATTTTGGGTTTTGCCAAGATTATCAGTAAGAGGTTTGATGAGGTCATCTTGCCCCGGATTGAATGTGCTGACAAAAAGGCTGATAAAGCCGCCAGACAGGTTAAAGAAAATATCCATATCATTATCGCGGAAAGCAAGAGATTAACCGCGCTTATAAACAATGTTCTCGACATAGCTAAGATGGATGCCGGAAAAATAGAGTGGAAAATGGAACTGATCCAGCCGGCTGAATGCATTGAAAGGGCAATTGCCGCCACTTTGCCACTTTTTGAGCAGAAAAAACTGAAGCTGGTCAAGGACATTCAGGAGGGGTTGCCTGAGATATCCGGAGACATGAACAGGCTGATCCAAGTAATTATTAACCTGATTTCTAATGCTGTTAAATTTACCGCTCAAGGAACCGTAACCTGCATGGCGAGGTCCAAGGGCATGGAACTGACCGTTAGTGTGATCGATACGGGCACAGGGATAACTGCTGGGGAACAGGATGTTGTATTTGAAAAATTTAAGCAGGTGGGGGATACCCTCACTGACAAACCCCAGGGAACCGGTCTTGGCCTGTCCATATGCAAGCAAATAGTGGAACATCATGGTGGGCGGATCTGGGTGGAAAGCGAACCGGGAAAGGGGAGCAAATTTTCATTTACCCTTCCTGTAAACGCAGAGATATAAGTGAGCCTTGGGTTCGGCCTACCGAACCCTTAGCGAGATAAAGAGTATGGTTAATACAATTAGCTGAAAAGCTGGATAAACAGTTAAAGACCCCTGTGGTTAGTGCCCGGAGAAATAGAAACACTGTTTTCCGGGAAATAACATCTGAAAGCCGTAGGGAGGGATAAAAACTTTAGAAGGGGAGGTCTGGAACGAAATGCCAAAAATATTGATAGTGGATGATGAGCCACATATAAGGATCCTTTTGGAGCAAACCCTTGAGGAACTGGAAGATGAAGGGGTTGATTTTTTCGTTGCCGAAAATGGCGAGGATGCCCTGGAGATAATCAGGGAAGAAAAGCCCCAGCTTGTTTTTCTTGATGTGATGATGCCCAAAATGAACGGCTTCGAGGTGTGTAGAATAGTTAAGCAGGAACTGGAACTAAAAGAAGTATATATCATAATGCTTACGGCAAAGGGGCAGGAATTCGATAAAATAAAGGGAGTGGAATCAGGAGCCGACACCTATATGACAAAGCCTTTTAATCCCGATGATTTGCTGGAAAAAGCAAGGGAAATTTTAGGAATTTGAATTCTATATATTAATTGGGGGCAAATGTTGTGTTGAATGGTGTTGTTTATACGGACAAGAATAAGTGTGAGTGTTGTTCCGCTTGCCTTAGGGTATGCCAGACCAAGTCTATCAGGATGGTGGATGGAAAAGCGGAAATTATTGAAGAAAGCTGCCTAAATTGCGGTATATGTGTGAATCATTGCAGTAAAAGAGCCAAACAGTACAGCAGTGGTGTCTATAATGTTGGGCAGATGGTGCAACATAGAAAGACTGCAGTAATATTAGCTCCTTCTTATGTTATCGTGGCAAAGAAAAAATATGCCTGCACACCCGGACAATTTTGTGCAGCGCTAAGAAAAGCAGGGTTCAGCCTTGTTTATGAGTCCAGCTTTGGAGCCGATGTGGTTACGAAGGTTTATGTGGATTATATAGACGGATTAATCAAGGATAAAGGCCGGGAGAATACTCATGTCATTGCCAGCCCGTGCCCGGCGCTGATGAATTTCGTTGAAAAGCATGCGCCTTCACTAATTGATGAATTTGCCCCGATTTTAAGCCCCATGGCCGCCCAGGCCGTTCTGGCCAAATACTGGAATGACGAAGAAATCGCTATTGTCGGCGCTAACCCCTGCGTGGCCAAAAAATCAGAATTGCTGGACAGAGATCTTGGCCTGTATGATGAGGATTTGACTTTTGAGGAGCTTATTAATTTAATAGACGGTAAGGGAATTATTCCCTCGGAGCTTGAAGAGTCTGAATTTGACGGCATCCAGGCTTTTTACGGCGCAGGCTTTCCCATATCCGGAGGTTTGACCAAAACACTGGAACAGTTTTCAGATTCGGCTGAATACAACCCCATCGGTAATGATTACATAATTCTGGAAGGGGAGGACAGGAGCACCGGTTTCTTAAAAAGGATGGCCCAGAGAAAAAATGAGCATGGCACATTGGCCGGGTATCCCCTGTTAATTGACCTGTTATACTGCGAAGGTTGCATTCTGGGTAAATTCCTGGGCATTGACAGCGACCTTCTGGAAAACAGAAGGATTATCTCGGAGTATACCCAGCAAAGGTTCAAAAGAACAATGGAAAATGAGCAAAAGTATAAAGGCTATGCAATACTTGTTAAGAATACAGTGCAGGCTCCAGAGTTTGAAAAATGGCTGGAGATTGTGGACGAACTGATTAAAAACAATAAATTCATCAGGACATGGAACAATAAGCTTTATGAAAGAAAAATGCCAAATGAAGCGGAACTGAAATTTATTCTGGAAAGCGATGGCAAATTTAACTCCGATGATGAGCTTAACTGCGGCGCCTGTGGCTATCTGACATGCCGGGAGCGGGCTACGGCGGTGCATAATGGTGAAAATGTGCTGGGCGGATGTATCATACATATGAAACAAGAGGCGAAACTGTCGAGCGATGAAAATTTAAGGCTTCGCGAGCTTGACAAGATGAAAACGGAATTTATGTCTACAGTTTCCCATGAATTAAGGACACCACTGACCTCTGTGCTCGGTTTTGCCAAGATTATTAAGAAGAGACTTGGAGATGTTGTATTCCCCCTGGTGAATACCGGCGACAATAAAGTTGATAGGGCAGTCAGGCAGGTGAAAGATAATCTGGATATCATTATATCAGAGGGAGAAAGGCTGACCACCCTCATCAATGATGTGCTTGATCTGGCGAAGATGGAAGCGGGTAGAGTTGAGTGGGAAATGGAGCCGCTATCCGTGGAAGAAATTATCGATAGGGCCGCTGCCGCCACCACTTCCTTGTTTGAGCAAAGAGGGTTGGAACTGAACAAAGAAATGCAACAGGATCTACCCAGAGTGCCGGGTGACAGGGACAGGCTGATCCAAACTATAATTAACCTTATTTCCAATGCTGTGAAATTTACCACCCAGGGTTCCGTGACATGCCGGGCAACTGTTGTTGGCAATGATGTTGAAGTCAGTGTGATTGATACGGGTATTGGGATAGCCAGGGAAGATCAGGGTAAAGTTTTTGAAAAGTTTAAACAAATTGGGGATACTCTTACCGACAAGCCCAAGGGTACAGGCCTCGGACTGCCGATTTGCAAACAGATCGTTGAGCAACATGGCGGCAGGATATGGGTGCATAGCGAGCCCGGCCAGGGCAGCACCTTCTCATTTACCCTTCCTGTGTTCAAAGAGCCGGAAGCTGAACCCGGTAAATCAATTGATTTGGACTCCCTGGTCAAACAACTGCAAGATTACGCAAAAGATGGAACATCCGGCCTTAGCTGGAGCGGTAAAGAAATTCTGCTGGTGGATGATGATGCAGGCATCAGAAGTCTTCTGAGGCAGGAGCTTGAAGCAGTTGGTTATAATATCAGGGAAGCCAAAGACGGCATGGAGGCCATCAGCCAGGTTAAAAAAGAAAGGCCGGACCTGATTATTCTGGATGTTATGATGCCCGGCATGAGCGGGTTCGACACGGCGGCGGTACTGAAAAATAATCCTCAAACCGCTGATATTCCGGTGGTTATTCTTTCAGTCCTGGAAGACAAGGACAGGGGTTACCGCATCGGCGCCGACCGGTATTTCACCAAGCCATACAATACGGATTATTTGCTTGACGAAATAGAAGTGCTTTTATCTAAAGGCAGTTCCAGGAAAAAGGTTTTGGTGGTTGATGAAGACAGGTCGACTTTTAAAACCATATCAGATGCCCTGGAGGTACGGGGATACACTGTGGTTGAGGCCAATAAGGGCATAGAATGCATAAAAAAAGCATTGTCTGAGCAACCGGACATGATCATTATTGATACATTGTGTTCCGAAAAAACCAATTTGGTTAAAACGCTGTGCTTTGAAAAAGGGCTTAATAATGTAGTATTTATTATGCTGAAGGAGCATGAGAAAACGAGATAGCAGAGAAGATTTGGGGAATAAGTGAATTACAGGGCTAACTGCCCGATTGAACCTGGGAGTGGGTTGTTATGGCGGCAAATAAACCGGTTCAGGTAAGCCTTAAACGGCTTATTGCAAAAAAGGAAATATCTTGCTTGATCAGCGACACCTCATGTGCATCCGATCATGCCGTGGCCGTGATTGATGCCCAAGGGCAGGTTTTTTGCGGCAATGCTGCAGATAGTTCCCTGTCCAGGCATGCCATAAAGCTGGGGGACGACATTATTGGCTGGGTGCTGGGAGGCGAAAAGGCGCTCTTCGTTGCCCGGGCACTGTCGTGCCTGGCAGCCGCAGAATTGGAGAAAAAGGCGCTGGGGCGTGAAACGCTGGAGAAATACAAAGAAATTACCATGCTCTATAACATTACGGAAAAGCTTGCCACCAACCTGAATCCCAAAGAGGTTGCCCAGTTGGTTGTCATAGAAGGAAAGAAGCTGGTGGAAGCGGATAATATATCGTTGATGCTTATGAGTAAAGATGCCGGCTTGCTTGAAGTTATTGCCGCACTGGGCCGGGAGTTTCATCCCAAGACATATTTAAAGGCCGGGGAAGGGGTTGCAGGAACTGTAATCCATACGGGCGTAGCCGAAATAGTGAATGATGTGCACGCGGACTCAAGACATGTTCATGGGGCTAATAATAGCAAATCACTGATGTGCGCGCCTTTAAAAATAAAAGACAAAGTTATCGGCGTGGTCAATGTCAGCAGCCGGCACCCCGACTTTTATACCTCCGGGGATTTAAAGCTCCTGGCGGCCTTAGCTCTTCAATCGGCAGCTGCAATAGAAAATGCCAGGCTGTTTTTTAACCTGGAAAAGGCGCTGGAGCAAGAGCAAAGGGCCAGGCAGGAGCAGGTGGAGTTGAACATTGCCTACAGCCGGTTTGTTCCCCATGAATTCCTCCAGTACCTGAACAAAGAAAGCATTACCGACGTTCAACTGGGCGATCAGTCCCTGATGGAGATGACCGTGCTATTTTCGGATATACGTTCATTTACGTCTTTGTCGGAAAGGATGACGCCGGAGGAAAATTTTCATTTTATTAACGCCTATCTTAAGCAGATGGAACCGATTGTGAATACCTATAATGGTTTTATAGACAAATTTATAGGTGATGCCATTATGGCTCTTTTTCACAGTGGTGCGGACGATGCCCTGAAGGCGGCCATATCCATGCTGCTTACCCTTTCAGAATACAACCGTAAACGGCGGGGGGATGGCTTTGAACCGCTGCGGGTGGGTATCGGTCTAAACACCGGCCCGGTGATTCTTGGTATTGTCGGTGGACATAACCGGATGGACGGGACGGTGATTAGCGATGCTGTAAATCTGGCTTCACGTATCGAAGATTTGAATAAGTACTATGGCACTGATTTACTGATTAGTGATAAGACTTATAGGAGTCTAAAAGACCCTTCCAGGTACCATATGCGTGCTATTGGCCAGGTGAAGGTAAAAGGAAAGTCGGAATTCGTAACAGTACACGAAGTATTTGAGGTAGACCCCCCGGAAATTCAAAGGGCAAAACTACAAACAAAACATAAATTTGAAAAGGCCTGTATTATATTTTATGACAATGGCTCTAATTATAAAAAAAACATAGTGGAAGCAATGCATCTGTTTGAAGAATGTATTGCTGAAAACCCTTATGACAAGATTACATTGGCTTATATAGAGCAATGCAAAAACATTTTGAAGTACGGGGTGCAGGAAAGGCAAATGTACGAAGCACACGAAATTTGAAATATATGCTTTATAACCATAGCTAGCTGCGTCAGGATGGAAGCAAATTTGCCAGTGATCCTTAGGCGGGTAGAAGGGATCAGGCTGGGTTAACAGCTTACCTGGTTTCTGCCATTTTTCTTCGCTTTGTAAAGTGAGGCGTCAGCGGCTTTGACCACCTCATCGGCGGTTTTATGATGCTTACTTTTTTCGGAAACACCGATACTTACGGTAATAAAAAGCTTTTTTACGGATTTCCTGCCTGGTTTGACTTCATCGGGCTTTTTTGAGGGCCGGTCCTTCCCCCTCGGAGTGAACGCCCTTTTAGCGATTGTCTCCCGCAGTTCCTCCAGATGAGGCACTACTCCGTCCATCCTTTTCCCGGGAAATAGTATGGTAAACTCCTCTCCACCGTAGCGGTAGGCTTTTCCACCGCCGCCTACTTTTTTAATTATAGAAGCTACCAGCTTTAGAACCTGGTCTCCAACGTCATGCCCGTAGGTATCATTGAACTTTTTGAAAAAATCTATATCCAGCATGGCTATGGCATAACTGCCATCCAGTTTTAAAAGGTCCTCCTTTAGAGCCCGGCGGCCAGGCAGTTCCGTAAGTTCGTCCAGGTAAGCTTTGCTGTATGAATCCTGGATGACTGCCACCAGCAGCATTATTCCCGATGCCGAGAAAAATACCGGCCCGGCCATGTGCTGATTCCTGTAATATAAAGCTGCAAAAACTGTAATCAACACACCGGCATAATGGTTCGCCATGGAAACCCGGCCTGATAGATGACCGGTCATAAGGGCCACCAAAGCAATTACAAAGACTAGCAAGGCCGGCTGGGTGATAGGGGTAGCACCAAGCAATCCCGGTGAAACAATATTCCAGGTGAATAGACCGGCAATGTCTTCTCCTCCCGGTGTAGTCGCCGCCGCTATATATATTAGCTGCAATAAAATCATAACTGCCCGGTTCCTTCCACCGGCGGTCAGTATACCGCGTTCCTTGAACAGTGAAAAAAGCAGTATGTTCACAGGCACCAGAAAACAGACGGAATTATAAATCATGATCGGGTCAAGGACACCGCCGGGGGCAGGAAAGTAATTAACCTTCCACAGGTGGCACAGCAGAAGAATAGACATAGTGAAAAAAATACCGCTGCGGTTGAACCAGTAGCTTAGCACAAAACCTACAAAGAAGATCAAGTATGGTGCATAATTTAATGCTGCAATAAATAAAGCAGAAGCAGTCCACAACCTTAAAAAAAATATCCAGGCCAGGGCGGCAATCCCAAAAGGCATAAAGAGCGAAGCTATTTTACGGGTTATTGCAGGGTTCATACTATTCCCCCGTCCTAGACAAAGAAAAAACACGGAAATTAATACCTGTTTCGACAAACGATACAGGTTATCCTTGTCTAGGCAAACTGGCTGATCACTAGGTGGAAACCGGTAAGGGGGGGCAGCCACAACACAGTAGACAGGCTAAAACAAAATCCTTCTCAATATAAAGCGCAACCCCGGATATTAGGGTTGCGCTTTTCTATTATCGTTGCGGGTGATTAAGTATCAGGTGCAACCGGGCTCATCGGCGGGGGGTTTTTTATGCCCAGGCGGAACCGCCCGACGGCACTTTAAAGCCCGACAACACCATTACCCGTGCCGAGTTTGCATCGGTTCTGGTGAAGGCCTTCAAACTGGAAGCAAAGGCGGGAAGGTGTTTGCCGATACCGCTGGTCAGTGGGCCAAAGACGCTGTTTAATGCAGCATTATATATGAGGCATATTCCTCCAGGGTGGAGATTTTCTTATCATGCATGAAAGTTGCAACAGTTATACCCACGTAGCGGTAATGCCAGGGCTCATAAGCAAAGCCTGTAACGACTTGCTTACCTGCTGGATAGCGCAATATAAAACCGTAGTGCCAGCAATTTTTTTCCAGCCACGCATAGGCTGCGGCGCTGCCTTTAAGGCCCACCGCCAGGCCTGTCTGGTGCTCGCTGTGACCCGGGAGGGCCACGGTGAATGATGCGGATTTCCGGCCATATAATTTGACACGGCTGCTATAGATCAGATTTTGGTCCTGATAGCTACGGTAGCCGGAATTAACGGTAAGTAAATACCCCTTATCCCTGGCTGCAGCAAGGAGATTTTGAAGTGGACTTTTTATTTGCTGCGATATTTGACGGTTGTTTATAACGGCCAGGGGGCCGGGATGGAAGTCTTTGGGCATCGGGTGAGCTTTGTTCACCAGCAATAAATCTATTTTTCCCGGTGGTTCCGGCCTGGCTCCTCCAGGGGGATATATCAGTACAGCGCCAGTGGCCTCATCCCAGCTTACTTGATAGTCAAAAAATTCGGCTACCTGGCGGGCGGGCAGGTAGACCCTGCCCCCGATAGCCTCCGGAACAGCTTCTGCTTCCAACAACGTTCCGCAGGTGTCCAGCATTCTGTTGCCCACCTGCATCGTTAGGCTGCGTCCATTGTGAGTAAGGGTAACTTTAGCGGTGGCGCCGTCCCAAATTATCTCATCATCCTTCAGGCCGCAGACCAGAGCCAGGTAGCGGACCGGAACGAAGGCCCTGTTCTGTTCCATGAAGGCTAAGGCATCCATAGTATATTCAGTGCCAGCAAGGAAATAGCGGTCACTGCCAAGCTGAAAAACGGAGATGTTTCCGGGTTGTAGTGATAAACCTTCGGCAGGACAAAAGAATAAAAATATACACACTATTACTGGAAACAATCTTTTTATTATCACCATTTCCTGCGCTTTATAGTAGCGAATAATATGTAATAGTAATTCTATGTATTCATAAAGACTCCTGTAAAAATTGAAAGCCCGGACTCTACCGGGCTTTCAATTACTGCCTTGGGCTGGAACAGTCAGTCGGACAGTGTGACATCTGTTTCATACACAGGATATGGGAGCAGATATACTATGTGAATTGTAATTGAAAATGATGGAGAAACATGTCAGAAAAGATATCCGGCTTAGTTATTTGCCCGGCTTACCTTTTTTTAAATAGATAAACGTTTCTTTGATTGCTTCTTCAGGAGACATAGGGTTATATCCTAATTCTTTTCTGGCTTTGAAAATATCGATTCTTGCATCAGCCTGATAATACAACTTAACATTTGAGCGAAGCAATGCCGGAGGCTGGCCAGTAGTTTCACTCTCAGACTCCAATGAAGTCGATATGTTCATCAAGTAATTATAGTCTATTTTTGGTGGCATTTTGATATTTGGGAATAGCGCCTGGGCGATTTCAATCACTTGTCTTACTGAGAACCCATACTTGAGTTCCTTGAATTATTTCTATAATGCAAAAGTTAAATTGCCGATAATTTTGCTTACTGGTCGAGATTTCAGATGCTTGTCGGCAGCCCCTGAAGTAAAGAAAAACAGTGCTCCCCCGGTGGGGTCAGACCCATTTAGTGCTTCCCGGGCGGCTTTTACTGAATCATCTCTGGCAGGCCTGTTAATGCTACCATTATGAACAGGTGAGAATTGGTAGGTGCCATTATTTGATTGGTTAATCACCCGGGATATGGAGTCTGGGTATATGGGGCTTTGAACCCGGTTAAGCACCACCGCTCCCACCGCCACCTTGGCCAGATAGGACTCTGAGCCGGCTTCAGCCTCAATCAAACGGGCCAGCAGGTTTATATCACCAGCGGTAAATCTGTTTCCGGCCCGGGAAACCTGTGAGGCGCTATCTGATTTTAATGGAATAAGGAGGACCTGACCGGGATGTATTATTGTATCTTTCAGCCTGTTGGCCTTCATTAGAGCGGAAGGCCCCAGGCCATATTTCTTGCCAATGTTGTATAGATTGTCTCCCGGGACAACGGTATATTTAATCTGTAATCTGGGCTGGGTGCCGTCCGCTGCGGCAGCGTACAAAGGGCACGTGAAAAATAACACCAGCACAAGCAAACTAGCTTGAAGGCGCCTTAAAAACATATGATTTTTTCCCTCCCTGGGCCTCCGGGGTTAGTTGACGGGTTCGGGTTGAGGGTACCCTAACGGACGATGGCCTGTTCACCTCCACGGCAGGTCCGCATTCACCCCAAATTTCTTAGTCCCCCGTATTCCTGACGGAAAATTCGGCCATGTTTACCGGGAAACAGATTTGGTTTTCCGGCTTTTTAAATTATTCGTGGGGAAAAGGCGTGTTTTTGGGGGTAGAGAAGGTGGTATGATCTGGTAAGGCAGGAACTGGCTAGCCTGTCAGTTATTACAGGCCAAATATTTAAAAGGAATGTGATATATTGTAAACACATGAAAAAACTATTCAAAAGTTGCCTCATGGGATATTACTGCCGGGGGGGTTATATGACATCAAAGATGAGACAACTGTTTTTACGGGCTCAGCATGGAGATGAGCTCGCCCGGGAGAAGTTGATTAGAAAGTATCGTCATTTTGTGGCCGGTGTTTGTGCCCGGGAATGCAACAGGTGCCTGGCCTGGGAAAACGATGAGGAGCTTAGCGTTGGTTTAATTGCCCTGAATGAGGCTATCAGCAGCTATGACATGAGCGCCGGGGTAAAATTTACCACTTTTGGCTACACGGTGATTAAGCGACGTCTTATCGATTATTTCAGAAGCCAGTCCAGAATTGAAAACGAGACGCTGGTAACACCGCTGGAGTCGGAAGGAGAGCAGGTCGCAGAAGTTATCGCCCAATCCATGAAAATTTATTCCGAGGCCAGGGCCGGGGAAAACCTGTCCTACATGGTTGATCAGTACAAGCAAAAATTACGCAGGTTCAATATTGATATTCATGAATTGCCCGGGATTGTTCCAAAGCGGCGGGAGAAGCTTCAATCTCTGCACCAGGCAGCACGTTCTCTGGTTATAGATACAAGAATGGCGGATTACCTGACGAACTGCGGACAGCTGCCTGTTAAGGAGTTGTGCAAATCTACCGGCCTTAGCCGAAAGGTAGTAGAAAAAAGGAGAAAACTTATAATAGCTCTGGCCATTTTATTGCTCGACCCCCAGTTAGCATCGTTATCAGACTCTGCTGTTTAACTTAAATGAGAGTGTAGCTTCCACCACACAGTTTTATCAATTACGGTAATAACTGATAACTCTTATTACCGCCTCTATTACATCGGCTATATCCTGCTCCGTCATGGCCGGGTATATGGGCAGACAGATTAGACTCTCGTAAACCTCCTCCGCCCGGGGACAGAGACTACCGGTAATGGCGCATACATCCGGGTGACCGATCCAGACGTAATAGGGGTGCAGGTATACGGGCTGGAATAGCACATCAACCCCTATATTTTCGGCCAGCAGGGCCTCGAATATTTCCCTGCGACTGCATTTAAATGCAGCCGGATTAATCCTCAGCGGGTAAATGTCCCAGGATGGCCGGACGCTTTCCGGAACGGGAGGTATGATCAGTTCCCAGCAGCCGGTAAAGGCGCTGTTGTACCTGTCTGCAATATACTTCCGCCGTTTTATGAACTGCTCCGCCCTGGCCAGTTGGCTAAGCCCCAGAGCAGCCTGCATTTCCGTTAGCCGGTAGTTGAAGCCCAGGTCCTGCACCTCCCGGTGCCAGGGTCCGGGGTATTTGCTGAACTGCTCTATGTTCGTAACTACCCCCATGTTACGAAACATATTCAGCCATTGGAAAGTTTCCTCGTCATTGGTTACCACCATGCCGCCTTCGCCTGTGGTAATTCCATTTACGCCGGAAAAACTGAAGACTCCGATGTGGCCGGTAGTTCCCTCCTTTATTTCCCCGTTACACTCTGCCCCCAGAGCCATGGTGGCGTCTTCGATTACAAGGAGATCTCTTTCCCTGGCCAATTTCCCGATCCTTGCCATATCGCAGGGCAGCCCGGCGTAATGAGTGATGATCATAGCCCTGGTGCGGTCGGTAAGCCTCACTTTTATTTCATCCGGGTCAAGGTTATAGGTAGCAAGAGAAATATCGGTAAATATGGGGACAGCCTTCTGATAGAGTATGCAGTGGGTGGTGCCCGGGTGAGTCAGGGAGGTGCAGATTACCTCTTCCTGGTGTCCTATGCCGGCAGCCATCAGGGCTATGTGCAGGCCGGCGGAGCCGCTGGACACAGCCACGGCATATTTTGAGCCGGTGTAGGTTGCAAAAGCCTTTTCAAATTCGTCTACCAGTTCGCCCATGGAAAGCACATCCCGGGAGAGGGATGCAGTTACGGCGGCGATGTCATAATGATTAATGAAGGGGCGGTTGAAGGGCAGAAACCGGTTCCTTATCGGGGTGCCTCCTGCCACGGCGGGTTTGTTCATCTTCATGACGGATTACCTTTTTGTTCAATAGTTTTGTCATGATAAATCATTTTCAGCATATATCCTTAATATTCCTCTTTTCCGGAAAAGTCGATATATTTTTTGTGATAGACGCTGGGCAGGGGAATAAATAAACCCCTGCCGGTAGAAGGCAGGGGCTCATATACTGGTATCCTTTGTTTTGATCATTTTTGACCTCCTTATAGCGCGGAGTTCTAGGATAATTTCAGCAACTCTTTGTTATTTGGTGGCCCATGTTTTAAAAGCCCTGTGGTTTTTAGCCAGGTTTATTGATAATTCCTCCTGGTATCCCTTTCTTTCGCCGGACGTTCTGCAGACATCGGCTCTGTGTAGTTCGGCTTTGAGAAACGGTTCCTCAAAATATTTAACAAAAATATCTTTCAGGTTAGGCATTTTAATACCCCCCTTTGTTATTTGATTTGTTTTTATTATATTCTCCCTTTGCTAAAATACAAAACAGTTACCGTTAAATTATCATTAATGGTCGTCTATTGTTTCACAAAACGACAAGGGAGCCGAATGGCTAGGCGAAAGATTCACAAGCATGCACGGGTCTTTGACAGTTGAATAACCAATAGATTTTCTAAAAGCCTTGAAAACAGGGCTTTTTTTATTATTTTTTTGTCAAATTTTTGCGGTTTAGTATTGAGCAATTTGTAACAATGTGTTATAATATAAGGGTCTGGAGGTGTTGGCTTGAAGCTTACTATTTCCAAATCCAAAAATGCCGCTTCGCTATATGTAACAAGATCAATTTATG
>LADO01000020.1 GCA_000961595.1 Peptococcaceae bacterium BRH_c4b | reverse complement strand
CCATATCCGGGAAGGATAAGCGCTGAAAGCATCTAAGCGCGAAACCTGCCTCAAGATAAGGTTTCCCACTGGAAAACCAGGTAAGACCCCATGTAGACTACGTGGTAGATAGGCCGGGAGTGTAAGTCCCGTGAGGGATTCAGCTGACCGGTACTAATAGGTCGAGGGCTTGACCTGAAAAAGAATCAAACTAAAACCTAAATCGCTTTTGCAAATATATGTTTCTTATATCGCTGTGAAGTTTTGAAGGTGCACTTCTCAAGGTTCGAAATTCGAACAAGGGAAAAGCCTTAAGGGTCTTAATAAGACCAAAAAAATGCGAGGGTCTAACCTCGAACATCTAACATCGAACATAAAATTTTCCGGTGACCATAGCGAAGGAGGTACACCCGTTCCCATCCCGAACACGGTAGTTAAGCCCTTCAGCGCCGATGGTACTTGGGATTTATCCCTGGGAGAGTAGGTCGTCGCCGGAATAAATATTTGGGGACATTCCTCTGAAAGAGGCGTGTCCCCTTTCCTTTTTAGGAGGTGTGTCCCCTATCATTTTACCTCACGGTAAACCGTGGGGTTTTAAATTATAAATAAAAATATCTTGATTTGTTAAAGCCAAGGCTATAAATTGTAGAAAGGGCCATAATTATATATTGTTAAAAAAGATTATGTCTTTGCAGAGGCTTTGCCCTTTTTCTGTTATATGTTAAAATATTTACCGACCGGTAAGGAATTGGGGACATTCCTTCCCGAATTTGTTAAGAAGTAAGGAATTTTAGCCAATACAAGAAGGTGTGTCCCCTTACCTTAAAAGGAGTTGGTAATAATATGTCCGGTCATTCTAAATGGGCTACCATAAAAAGAAAGAAAGCAAAGGTTGATGCCCAGCGGGGGAAATTATTCACCAGGCTGTCCAAGGAAATAATTCTGGCGGCCAAGGCCGGGGGCGGGGACCCGGACGGAAATATGCGATTGAAATCAGCCATCCAGCGGGCTAAGGAGGCTAATATACCCAACGATAATATACAGCGGGCCATTATGAAGGGTACCGGTGAGTTAGGTAGCGGTAACTTTGAAGAAATTATATACGAGGGCTACGGACCCGGTGGTGTGGCCGTGATGCTGGAGATAATGACTGATAATCGGAATCGTATAGCGGGGGAAATAAGGCACTTTTTCTCCCGTTACGGGGGCAATCTGGGGGAAACCGGCTGCGTGTCCTGGATGTTTGACAAAAAGGGGCTTATCGTGATTGATAAAGAAACCGGTGCGGATGAGGACGATCTTTTGTTAGCCGCCCTGGAGGTCGGGGCCGAGGATATGAAGGTGGAGGAAGATAGTTTTGAAATATATATTGACCCCGACAATTTTGAAGCAGTGCGGGATGCGCTGGCGGAGCGGGGGTTTGCACTGTCGGAGGCGGAATTGACAATGATCCCCCAGACGTCCATAAACCTTGCTGATAAGGAAGCGGATCAAATGCTTAAATTGATGGATGCTTTGGAGGATCTTGACGACGTCCAGGAGGTTTATGCTAATTTTGATATTGTAGAATAGAAAAAACCTGGAAAACCACAACGGTAATTGTTGGTATAATTTTAGTGTTATATGGAAATATACTATAGTAAATCAATTGCCGGGGTGTTTTAAGGTTGTTTAAGAAAATCTATTGGGTGGGCCTAAGCTGTGTTGTAGTAGCCATGGTAGCCGTGGTTTTTTACCTGGCTCTTAATTTTTTTGTGGCTCCGCTGATGAAGCCGGGATTGTCGGTTTTCAATATTGTTTCTGCTGAAGGGGCAAAAATAACACGGGCAACCACGGTCAGGCAGGAAAACAGCTATCTGTGCAGGGATGTCGAGATTGTATATCAAGGACCGGCTCCCAAAGATATGGTAGGGCTGGACAGGCAAGCCCTGGACAAAAAATATCCTGCCGGGGCTGGCTGGACCATAAAATACGACAACGGTGGATCGGTGGTTTTGACCAGAGCCGTGGACGATTTTTGCAGCCTGCATAAAGATTACCGCCACCTGGGTATTTGCCGGAATGTACTGGCGGTATACCAGGGACCTCTGGGCAGCGACCAGAAATTATTGCGGCTGGAGGAAGGTAAAAAACTTGACTTGCTTCCGGAAGATATTAGAGGAAGCCTGGAAATGTCGAGTAACCTGGCCGATCTAGACCAAGGCGCCAGGGAGAAGTTAAAGTCCCAGCTGGAGTTTGAGAATGAGTCACTGCTCAACAGCATGCTGGAAAACCTCGATGAATTTATTGAATAATCATTAATAATATGCCGGGGGTATTGTATGATTATCATGGGGATCGACCCCGGAATTGCTATAACAGGATACGGTGTTCTGGAATATGACCGTGACCGTTTCCGGGTCATCGATTTCGGGGCCGTGACCACGGACAGCAATACCCCCCTCCCTTTAAGGTTAAAGTATTTATTTAATCAGTTAAATAGTATTATACTCCGGACTAATCCTGATCAGTTTGCCATGGAGGAGCTTTTTTTCAATAAAAACGTTCGTACTGCCCTCACTGTGGGTCATGGTCGGGGAGTGGCCATGCTTTCCGCCGCCATGGCCGGGCTGGAGGTCTTTGAATATACCCCCCTGCAGGTGAAACTGGCCGTGGTGGGAGAGGGAAGGGCGGAAAAAGGTCAGGTGCAGTTTATGGTTCGTGCATTGCTGTCGCTCCGGGAGACTCCAAGGCCTGATGACGTGGCCGACGCTCTGGCAGTGGCCATCTGCCATGCCTATAATGCCGGTGGAATGGGGGTTAAATTCAGGTGATAGCCTTTTTGAAAGGCAGTCTTTATTCTGTTCAGGCGGATGCTGTTGTGCTGGACGTTAACGGTGTGGGTTACCGGGTCTATGTTCCGGTTGGGGTTGTGCAGCGCCTCCCCCAGATTGGAGCCGGGGTAGTTTTGTACACACATATGCAGTCAAGGGAGGACGGGATAAGTCTTTTTGGCTTCGATACCGAGGAGGCCCTGGAAATGTTTCGTCTGTTGCTGGGTGTCAGCGGCGTAGGTCCAAAGGGGGCACTGGGGATATTATCTGCCATTACTCCAGAAAATTTTAGCGCAGCAGTGATGACTGACAATATTGCGGCTATCACCAGGGCACCCGGGGTGGGCAAAAAAACAGCCCAGAGAATTATACTTGAATTAAAAGATAGAATGAAAAAATTTAAACCTGCGTCGTGGCCGGAGTCTTACGTTCCGGCAGATACCGGTGAGGCGGCGGATGCTGTTGAAGCGCTGGTGGGCCTGGGTTATACCCCGGCCGAAGCCCTTAGGGCGGTGCACGAGGCCTCCAAAGAAGCGGATGCGGACGGTGGCCTCCCTGATTTAATTAAAATGTCGTTACGCCGGCTTTCAGCCGCGAAAGCTTATATATAAGCCGTGTCTCTGATGACAGGAGGTTCCTGCCGTTGAATCTTATTTACCGGGGGATGTTAAGTTATTTTGGATAACGATAAAAATGACAGGCTGATCTCGGCCACCATAAAAAATGAGGATATGGATGCCGAAAGCAGCCTGCGGCCGCGCAGGCTTTCGGAATACATCGGGCAGTGCAAGGTTAAGGAAACCATTGATATTTTTATTAAAGCTGCCTCCGGGCGGGGTGAAGCGCTGGATCACGTTTTGCTTTTCGGTCCCCCTGGGCTGGGCAAAACCACCCTGGCCGGCATTATCGCCAATGAGATGGGGGTAAGTATAAAAATTACTTCCGGCCCTGCAGTGGAAAGGGCCGGTGATTTGGCTGCCATTTTGACCAACCTGGGCCCCGGCGATGTGCTTTTTATAGATGAAATACACCGTTTAAACAGGCTGGTGGAAGAGGTGCTTTACCCTGCCATGGAGGACTTTGCCCTGGATATTATGATCGGGAAGGGGCCGGGGGCGCGCTCCATACGTCTGGAACTGCCTCGATTTACACTAATCGGTGCCACTACCCGGGCCGGGATGCTTACGTCTCCCCTACGCGACCGTTTTGGCGTTATTTCCAGGCTGGATTATTACAGCCCGGGTGAATTGGTGGAAATTATAGCCCGGGCTGCGGGCATACTGGATGTACAGACGGACAGGGCAGGCGCCGGGGAAATTGCCAGGCGCTCCAGGGGTACTCCCCGGGTGGCCAATCGCCTGCTGAAGAGAGTCCGGGACTACGCGCAGGTCAGGGCCGGTGGGGTCATCAATGCTTCGGTGGCGGAAGAAGCCCTGCATTTCTTTGAGGTTGATCCGCTGGGGCTGGATAAAATCGATCGGCGTATATTGAGAGTTATCATTGAGAAGTTCGGCGGGGGCCCGGTGGGGCTGGAAACCATTGCAGCTGCCGTTAGCGAAGAATCGGATACTGTTGAAGATGTCTACGAGCCTTATCTCATGCAGCTTGGTTTTCTGGCCCGCACTCCCCGGGGCAGGGTTGCTACCGTGCTGGCCTACCAGCACCTGGGTATACCCCGGCCGGAGTAGGGAAGCAAGGGGACGGTTCTCCTGCTTCCTCAAGAGGAAGCAGGAGAACCGTCCCCTTGCTTCCGCCATGAATCTTTCAAAGACAGTGGGAGGTCTGATAAAGATGAAAATGCTGTTGCACACCTGCTGTGCGCCTTGCACCATCTATCCTCTGGACAGGATCAGGGAAGAGGGTATAGATGTAACGGGGTTTTATTATAACCCTAACATACATCCTTACACGGAATGGGTGCGCCGCAGGGAAACCCTGGAGGAGTATGCCGGGGAGAAAAATTTTAAGCTTATTACCGATGAAGAATATCAACTGGAAGAGTTCCTGCGGGCTGTGGTGCACCGGGAGACCGAACGCTGCGCCCACTGTTACGCCATGCGCCTGTGCAGTGCTGCGGCAGTGGCGGTAAGGGGTAAATTTGATTATTTCTCCACCACTTTATTGGTCAGCCCTTTTCAAAAACACGATTTGATCAGAGAAATCGGCGAAGCTGTGGGAAAAGAATACGGAGTACCCTTTTATTACGCTGATTTCAGACCCGGCTACAAAGAGGCTACCGCCCGCTCAAAGGAACTGGGCATGTACCGCCAACAGTACTGCGGGTGCATTTACAGCGAAAAGGAACGGTATTGTAAAAAGCGTTCAGTAGTCAGTAGTCAGTAGTCAGTAGTCAGACATCCATGCCGCAAGCGGCACCATCAGAGTATGAAAATCCAGGACACTTTATGTCATTCTGAACGAAGTGAAGAATCCAAGATCCTTCGCTAACGCTCAGGATGACATTTCCCTAAACTTATTTTCAGGGCAGGAAGCAGGAAGCAGGGGGCGGTTCCCTTGCTTCAAAATAGTAACTTTAATAAATTGCCAGGTGTGTGCAAATGAGTTCTTTTAACGAATTTGGAAAAATCATAATTATTATAGGTTTGCTGCTGGTGGCGGCAGGGTTGCTGGTGATGTTTTCGGGTAAGTTTTTCAACCTGGGAAGGTTACCCGGGGATATATTTATCCGTAAGGGAAATTTCACCTTTTACTTTCCCATCGTGACCACTATACTGCTAAGCATATTACTGTCTCTCATATTAAACATTTTTTTCAGAAGATGAATTAATTTTTATTTGCAGTCCTTAAAAAACGAGACAACACTGCTTGCAGTTGTTAATACCGGGAGGAAAAATCTGCATTATGTCGAAATTTTTTAATAGGTATTTTTCTTCCGGGGGTAATGATCTAAAATGCAGCGAAGGCGTATATACAAGAAGGCTTTTAGACGTACTTCACCAACATTCCTGGCGGGGTTGTTTTTTTTGTTGCTGGGAATGTTGGCACTGTTTCAGCCGCTGAAGGCATACGGGGAAGTTTCCGTGGTGATGAAGGATATCAGGGTGGGTCTGGCCATACAAGCAATGGTTCAGGATTTTTCTGTTACGGGTGAGTACCGGGTACTTGATGCAGTAACGAGTTCGGAATTGGCCGTGGCCAGGCCGGGGGAAAAATGGCAGGCTAAATATGCCGGCGGAGGTATCGAACTGCTCAAAGACGGTGAAACCGTAGCTATATGTTACAATCCGGTGGTAATTCAGGAAATGTCCCGGAACATCTATGCGGTTTCCGCCGGTGACATTTTTACGGATATTATCCCTGCGGAGGAGATCGCCGCAATTGGCGCAGGTGGGCAGAAGATTTTCCTTGATTCCGACATGAATAAATATCAGGTGCTTTCCCGGGAGGGACAGTACCGTTTAAAGGGAAGTACGGAACAAAACCTGCTGGCGCTGAGCAGCGGTGGTGTTGGTCATAAATATCGCGGCAGCCTTGAATTCCGGGTTGCCCGGGAGGGTATGGCGGTTATCAATGAGCTGCCTCTGGAGCAGTATTTGTATGGTGTGGTACCCAGTGAAATGCCTTCCGGCTGGCCCGATGAAGCTTTAAAGGCTCAGGCGGTTGCCGCCAGGAGTTACGCCATGGCCCAGGTTAATGCGGGAACATACTCTGGTTATGGATTTGATGTGCTGGCCAATCAGCAAAGTCAGGTATACCGGGGAGTTGATGCGGAAAATGCCAAGGTCTGCGCGCTGGTGGACGGAACCCGGGGGCAGGTGCTGACCTGCCGTGGAACCGTGATTACCGCCTTCTTCCACAGCAGCAGCGGTGGTTATACCGAAAACAGTGAGGATGTCTGGAAAAACCCAGTGGAATACATAAAAGCGAAGCCTGATCCCTCAGATATGAACGATGCGCACTATAATTGGAAAAAATCCATAGATCAAAGTCAACTGGTCAGCCAGTTGAACCAGAAGGGCTATAATATCAGCTCTGTCTGTGATATTGAGGAAACGGCCAGAACTTCCACCGGCGCCAGGGTCAAAAAGATGGCCGTTGATGCCCTGGATACCCAGGGACAGCCTGTTAAAATAGAGATATGCAACGCTGATGCGGTTCGCTCTGCATTCGGACTGGACAGTTCACTGTTTGTAATGCAAAAGGAGAAGGATCAGCAGGGGCTCATTAGCAAGGTTGAATTTCAAGGCAGCGGCTGGGGGCATGGTTTGGGAATGTCCCAATACGGCGCTCTGGGTATGGCCAAAGAAGGTTATAATTACCAGGATATATTGAAATACTACTATACTGACGTCCAAATAGAGCGACTTTACGACATTTGAGTCAGGGGACGGTTCTCTGACTCACTGTCAACCGCCGCTCATTATAGCAGGATATTAGGTGACACTTTGAAAACAAGTGATTTTGACTATTTTCTTCCGGAAGAGCTTATAGCCCAGGACCCTTCCCTGGCAAGGGACGAGTCGAGGTTAATGGTGCTCAGAAGGGATGGGCCGGGAATAGAGCACCGGCAATTCAGAGATATTATTGAGTATTTATCGCCTGGCGATGTTTTGGTGATTAATGATACCAGGGTCATTCCGGCCAGGCTTTACGCCAGGAAAGAGGGCACCGGTGCGGAAATTGAGGTGCTGCTGCTGAAACAGCTAACCTCTCGCAGGTGGGAAACCCTGGTACGGCCCGGTAGAAAAGCCTCCCGGGGAATACGCCTGACTTTTGAAGGTGCCTCACTTACGGCTGAGGTGATTGATACCACGGATGCCGGCGGGCGAATATTAGAATTTGATTTTCAGGGCAACTTTGAAGACATCATTGATAAAATAGGGCGCATGCCGCTGCCTCCGTATATCAAAAAATATCCCCATGATCCCCGCCGCTATCAGACTGTTTATGCCCGCCAGCCTGGTTCTGTGGCCGCTCCAACGGCGGGGCTGCATTTTACCCCGGAACTCCTGGACAGAATAAGGTCTGCCGGGGTTAAGGTGGCACCGGTGCTACTGCATGTAGGCCTGGGTACTTTCCGTCCGGTGAAAGCGGATAATATTAAGGATCACCATATGCATGCCGAATATTTTGAAATAACTCCGGGTACGGCGGGAATTATTAATAGCGCCAGAGAGAAGGGCAGCAGGATCATAGGTGTGGGAACCACCAGCACCCGCTGCCTGGAAAGCTCTACAGGCCAGGAAGGCAAGGTTAATCCGGGTTCCGGCTGGACCGGGATCTTTATCTATCCCGGTTACAAATTCAAGGTGGTGGATGGTCTGGTAACCAACTTTCACCTGCCCTGTTCCACACTGTTAATGCTGGTGAGTGCTTTTGCCGGGCGGGAGAAGGTTTTGCAAGCTTATCGTACCGCCGTGGAAATGCGTTACAGGTTTTTTAGTTTTGGCGATGCCATGCTGCTGTTGTGATACTGAAAGAAAAGGGTTACTATTAGGTATTCAGAATTCAGAATTCAGGAGTCAGAAATCAGAATATTTCAAGACGATTAAACCGTTCTTTCATACTGACTACTGACTACTAATTAGAGGGTATATTATGGTTATAGCTTTTAAAGAACTGCAAAAAGATCCTAAAACCAGAGCCAGGTTGGGAGAAATGGTAACGCCTCATGGCAAGGTGGAAACACCTATTTTTATGCCCGTTGGAACCCAGGCCACGGTCAAGACCATGACCCCGGAAGAGGTCAGGGATGTGGGTGGCCGGCTGATACTATCCAACACTTATCATCTTTACCTCAGACCCGGGCACGAACTTATCAGAAAGGCCGGTGGGCTGCACCGCTTCATGAATTGGGACGGTCCTATCCTCACCGACAGCGGCGGCTTTCAGGTGTTCAGCCTGGGACCACTGAGAAAGGTGGAAGAGGACGGGGTCCGCTTTCGCTCTCATATTGACGGCTCCGAGCATTTTTTTAGCCCCGAGCGGGCTGTGGAGATACAAGAGGCGCTGGGGTCCGATATTGCCATGGCCTTCGACGAGTGCGCCCCTTATCCCTGCACCAAAGAATATGCTATGCAAGCCCTGGAGCGCACCACCCGCTGGGCCAGGCGCTGCAAGGAAGCTCAGCGCAGGGAGGAGCAGACCCTTTTCGGCATAATCCAGGGAGGGATGCACCGGGATTTAAGGGAATTGAGCGCGGCCCAGCTGATTGAAATTGATTTCCCCGGCTATGCTATTGGCGGTTTGAGTGTGGGTGAGCCGAAGGATATAATGTATGAGATGCTGGATTACACTGTACCGCTGATTCCCGGGGACAAGCCCCGCTATCTGATGGGTGTCGGTTCGCCGGATTGCCTGCTGGAGGGAGTGGCCCGGGGCATAGATATGTTTGATTGTGTTCTTCCTACCAGAATAGCCAGAAACGGCACCGTTTTCACCCACACCGGCAAACTGGTGGTGCGCAACGCCAGCCATGCCCAAGAGTTTACCCCGCTGGACCCGGAATGCGATTGCTATACCTGCCGTAATTATACCAGAGCTTATATCAGGCATTTGATTAAAGCCAACGAGATTCTGGGCATAAGGCTGACTACCATTCATAATTTGCACTTTACACTTCGCTTGATGGATAACATCAGAAGAAGCATAAAGGAAGGCACTTTTTGGGAATATAAAGAGAAATTTTTAAGCCGTTTCAAAATGGACTAAATATTTATCGGTGCTAAAAAAAGGGAATCGGCTCAATAAGACGAATTATATCAATTATAGAAAGGAGGTTCCCTGTGAATTCCGGTAATATAGGCACACTTATTTATATTGTGGCGCTATTCGCCCTTTTGTATTTCCTGATGATCAGGCCCCAGCAGCAGCGGCAGAAAAAACATCAGCAAATGATTAATAGCCTGAAGGTGAACGATCATGTTACCACAGCTGGCGGAATGCTGGGCACGGTGGTAAAAATCAAGGAAGATACGATAATACTTCGTGTGGCTGACAATGTGCGTATCGAATTTCTGAAGAGCGCCGTCGGCCAGGTGCGGGAGTCCGCCCCGGAGGAAAATAAAGAATAATTATATAAGATCTGGTCTGTGGTGGTCCCGCCGCAGGTATATTAACAAATCTGAACATATATAAGTGAGCCTTGGGTCCGGAAGGGGTTATTTCCTACCGAACCTTTAGAGCGAACTTAGTTCGAGCTATGCAGCCCGTTGATCCCCGACCTTCAAGGACGGGGTCTTGCAGGTTGTTAGCGAGATAATAAAATCCGGATCTTGGAGGGTAGGCGAAAAAAGTCTACTCTCTTTCTCCGTGTATGTAAAATTGGTAGATTGCACTCTGTGAGGCTTATTATGGCAGGTATGAGATCGAAACTTTAGGCTTTGGTCCCGTTACTTCCGGCCCAGACATGCATAAAAACCCCGTAATACAAGCATTTTACAATTAGTGCCATTGTATTGACAGGGGGTATATGCATGATTGCTTTGGAGGATGTTAAAAAGAATCCGGTGGTGGACAGCTTTATTCGTAAAGGCAATGAGTTTCTGGGCGCCCAGGGGTTTACTGAACACAGTTACAGGCATGTCATTCTGGTGAGCAGAATTGCCAGTAATATTTTAAAGAAGCTCAATCACTCCCCGAGGGAAGCGGAACTGGCCGCCATAGCCGGTTACCTCCACGATATCGGAAATGTAGTCAGCCGGAATAATCACGGCAATTCCGGCGCCGTCCTGGTATTTCCGATATTAATGACCATGGGTATGGAGCCGGACGAAGTGGCCATTGTAGTTTCTGCCGTTGCCAATCACGAGGAACAGTATGGCCAGCCTGTGAACAGTGTTTCTGCGGCGCTGATCCTGGCAGACAAGTCAGACGTGCACCGGTCCCGGGTACGCAACCAGGATTTCGCCACCTTTGACATCCATGACCGGGTTAATTATGCGGTGGAACA
This sequence comes from Peptococcaceae bacterium BRH_c4b, assembly GCA_000961595.1. Classification (GTDB taxonomy): domain Bacteria; phylum Bacillota; class Desulfotomaculia; order Desulfotomaculales; family Desulfocucumaceae; genus Desulfocucumis. Next base: position 11,741 of record LADO01000020.1, on the reverse strand, counting down.
TGCCTTTATCCGGGTGAAGCCGGAGCAGCGTGTTATAACCCTGGACATGTCTATTGATATTAATATTTGCCCGGTAATGGAGTATTTTGAGCTTTTCCTGACCAGGATGATACTTTGCCGCCGGGCCGCCGGTTTTTTGAACTGCAATTTTGAAATAATAATTAATGATTCCAAATTGTTGTAGTAATTGTTAAATCAGGGGGGAGAATGCAAAAAATGAAGTGGAGCAAGGTACTGTCGCTGTTGCTTATTATTGTCCTGGTAGCCGCTGCCGCCGTGGTTTCGGTGGCCCCGGTGTTCGAGCAGAACAAGACCCTGAGTAAATACCTGCCTTTGATCAAGGACATCAACCTGGGCCTTGACCTGCAGGGGGGGGTGCATGTGGTATTTGAGGCCCACGATACCCCGGAGGCCAAGGTAACCCCGGAGAGCATGCAGCAACTTAAGGCCATTATCGAAAACAGGGTTAACGGCCTGGGCGTTTCCGAGCCCATCATCCAGCTTCAGGGTGACAGGCGTCTGATTGTGGAACTGGCCGGTATCAAAGATCCTGAGGAGGCCGTACGCACCATTGCCAAGACAGCATATTTACAGTTTATTACCGAAGATGGCAAGACTGTGGTTACCGGCGCTGATTTGAAAGATGCCCGGGAGGGCAAAGATCCCAACACCGGGCAAACAGAGGTCAATCTTACCTTTACACCGGCGGGAACCAAAAAATTTGCCGATGCCACCGCTGCCAATGTACAGAAAAGAATAGCCATCGTGCTGGATAATCAATTACTGCAAAACCCGGTGGTGAACGAGCCAATTCCCAATGGCAAGGCTGTAATTAACGGCTACGCCTCCCTGGACGAAGCACATAAAATAGCCATGCTGCTGCGTTCCGGAGCCCTGCCAGTGAAGGTAACCGTGGAGGAGAAGCGCTCCGTGGGGCCTGCCCTGGGCGCCGACTCACTGGCCAAATCTCAGCACGCCGGACTGGTGGGCATAGTGGCCATACTGGTATTCATGCTGGTTTATTACCGCCTGCCCGGACTGGTGGCAAACTTTGCCCTAATTATTTACTCAATTATCGTTTTAGGAGTATATCTGGGCATGCACGTTACCATGACCCTGCCGGGCATAGCAGGTTTCCTGCTATCGCTGGGTATAGCGGTGGACGCCAACGTGATAATATTTGAGCGGGTAAAAGAAGAACTGCGTACCGGAAAGACTTTACGCTCGGCCATTGACGCAGGATTTAAACGAGGCTTTACCGCGGTGTTTGACGCCAACGCAACCACTCTGATTACCGCCATTGTGCTGTATTTCTTGGGTACCGGCCCCATCAGAGGATTTGCCGTGACGCTAACCATAGGTATCCTGGCCAGCATGTTTACGGCCATAACCATGACCCGCTGGCTGCTGCAACTGGTGGCGGGGGCCAATATAACCAAGAATCCAAAATATTTCGGGGCGTAAGGGGGGAAGGGAATGTTTCATTTTATAAAGCTGCGTAAAATCTGGTATATTATTTCCATTGCCGTGATTATTCCCGGGATAATCTCCCTCTTTATGCAAGGGTTGAATCTTGGGATTGATTTCACCGGCGGCACCATCATGGAGGTTCGCTTCGACAAGGCTATGGAGGCTCAGGATGTGCGGAAAGCTGTGGATTCCGTGGGCCTGGAGGGTAGTAAAAGCATACAGCAAAGTGGTGACAGGAACTATTTGATCAGGACCAGAGCGTTGGATCAGGAAGAAAGCGATAAGCTGTTTAAAGGTATGCAGGACAAGCTGGGCAAAGCAACCCTTTTGCGAACTGACCTGGTGGGGCCGGTAATGGGTAAGGAGTTAGCCTATAAAGCCCTGTTGGCTTTGTTCATCGCCTCGGTTCTGATGGTCATATATATAACCATCCGGTTTGAATTCAAACAGGGCATAGCGGCCATCATCGCCCTGCTGCACGATACCCTGCTGGTTACGGGGATATTCTCGCTGCTGCAGATAGAGGTGGACACTGCCTTCGTGGCGGCCATTCTAACCATTATCGGTTATTCTATCAACGATACCATTGTAATTTTTGACCGCATCCGTGAAAATTTAAGGATGCGGAAAAAGGGAGAGTCCCTGGAGGAATTGGTCAACAGGAGCATCTGGCAGACCCTGGCCCGTTCGATAAATACGGTGCTGACGGTGATGTTCGTGCTTCTGGCCATGTATTTCCTGGGTGGCAGCACCATCAAAACCTTTATGCTGGCCATGCTTATCGGGGTCGCCAGCGGCGCCTATTCGTCTATATTTAACGCCAGTCCCCTGTGGGTAGACTTAAAACTGCTGGAAACAAGAAAAAGAGTGCAGTCCGCCAAGGCATCATAAATTGCTTTAGCGGTTTATGAGCATGGTTCAGTAAGCTATGGTAATATGCCCGCTGTGTACGCCTTGGTTGAGATAAATATATTATTAATAAATACAGGGCAGGAATTATTATCCTGCCCTGTAAATTTGTATACTTCCTCGTGTTTCGTTTAGTAATAGCAATATTTTGAGGTGGATAAGGAAATTTACATATAATAGGCTCATTATTTGTGAAAATTGTATTTATCATTTATTATTACTTATACGTAGCCATTATGTTATAATATTTACAGTGATCAGCACATTTGAAGAATAGTTTTTGTCATTATTTCATAATATTTTTCTATTGCAGAATAATGAATTGAACCCTTAGAGCGAACTTAGTTCAAGCTTTACAGCCTGTTAGCGAGATAAAGAATGGAGGTAGCCGTCGTGGTGGGTGTTGTTAATTTAGAAGTTCCCGGTCTGGACGAAATTGAGAAAATGATCATCCGGCAGGCCGGCTCCACAGTTCACTACCCCAAAAACCATGTAATTTTTGCGGCGGGGGATATTGCAGACAGGATTTTTATGATAGAAAGCGGATGGGTGAAAATATACCGTTTGTCCAACGACGGCCGCAGGGTTACGGTGGGCAGCATCAGGAGCCCCGGGGAATTGATGGGTCTGGCGGAGACACTCTGGGGGGGCGAGCGCACCTGTTATGCCGGTGCAATACAGAATGTTACCATGGTGGTTATTCGTAAAAATAAATTTGAGGAACTGCTGACCACACACCCGGCTCTGTCCCTTAAGGTGGCAAGGCAACTGGGTGCCAGGATGAGGGAAGCAGAGGCTATCATTCATGATATGGTATGCTGGCAGGCGCCGGGCAGGCTTGCCCTGATATTGTTCAAGATGGGCGACCGCTGCGGCGAGGAGCAAAAAAACGGCATCAAAATAAACCTGGCGCTGACCCACGAGGAACTGGCCAATATGGTGGGTACGTCCCGGCAAACGGTTACCTCCCTGCTAAACACTTTTAAGCAGGAAAAGAGTATTGTCTACGAAGGCAGGGAAATAAAGATAATTAATCCTGACAAACTGGCCAAATGGATAATGTGAATTTAGACGGGTATTTGACACATTTGCGGTCATCAGCCTGACGTGAACCTCCTCCGGGACAAGCCCGGAGGCTTCTCCACGAAGGTTTCTCATTTCAATGAGAGCTGCCATGCCAAAGCAAGGTCTTACGCTCCCTCTTGAGCTACAGCACTGCTTTCGCAGCCTTGGCCCGGTCCATGGGCATCTACTACTTTGCCATAGTGGCTACGTAGATACGTGCTTTCTTCAAAAGCACCAATCTCTTTCGGGAATCAGTTTTACGCAGCAGCCCATTGATCTGCTGCAACCCCATACTGATTGTCAAAGAGCACAGGAATATTATACCATGCAAACGTGTGTTTGTGAAGGGCATTTATCGACCTACGGGCGATGCCTCTTTCATCCTACGGCTCAAGGCCGTAGGTTTTCAGAGACGGAATTCTATAAATATTACGGTATATTAGCTTGACAAACGAACAGGACTTCTTCAGGTCCTGTTTTTTATTTTGTAGCCAGGGGTGAAATTTTGTTGGCCGGTTTGATGGTGCCCAGCTTCCATACGGGACATGGTCGCCATGATAGCCCCGGAAAGGCTGGCCAATATGCCGGGCAGATTTTTTTCTGTCGGCCATATGACATTTTTTTTGTCGGCACTAAGACAGGCCGGTTGTCGCTGGGCTGACATTGTGATTGTTAATTTTCTGTTATTTATTAGTAGGGACAATTTGATCGCAAACAAAAAAGCAAAGGGGGTGAGGAATATTTTGTCAGATAAAGTGTTGTTGGGCAATATTAAGGACTATAAGGGCAGGGAGATAGTTAGTTTTTGTAAAGGTATTGGCTGTTTTACAGAGAAATTACTGCACCCCCACCGGGAAAAGCAGGAAAAATTGCTGGCCAGAGTCAAAGAATTAAAGGAATTATCCGCTATCGCCTCGGAGGCCGGGATGCATTCAATGTATCAATCGTTAAATAGAGAAAGCAATGAAGTATTTATGGAATACCTGATGTGTTGTTTTTTGGATGGCATTAGCTTTTTATTGCCCCATGCGCTGGCCATCTGGCTGCTAAGTTTAAAATTCAGCAACGTTGTCCTGCCGGTAAGTTTACCCTGGCTGGGAAATCAAGTCAGTATAATGATCTGGTATCCACTATGTGCCGTTATTTATTACGCCGGGCGCAAATATTTCAAAAGAAAATCTTCAGTAGTTACTTCTTGAAATAGTTCCGTTTTGAAATCATTTTTCATTAAAATTATCACGTTGAAGCACAATTACATGGAGGTGTGTAGTACATGGAATTTACAATTGCCGGTGTTACGGTTAATCCGATAATATTAATTCTCTGGTCAATATTTGTGGGGTATATTTTTTCAACCATAGGAGCTGCCGGCGGTATCCTGGCCGGTGTGGGACATATAACAATTTTCGGTATGAAAAATGCCAATATTATCAAACCCATGAACCAGATGCTCACCCTGGTAAGTCCGGTTATTGCAGCACCACTTTATTTCAGGGAGCGCCGCCTGGTGGTGCCGGCTGCCGTGGCCCTGGGTCTGGGTGGTATAATCGGGGCTCTGCTGGGTTCCTGGCTCTCCCATACTTACCTTCCGGATATGAAGTCCTACAAGCCCCTGTTCGGAGCCATTACCATGTTTATTGCCCTGCGTATGTGGTACGAACTGACGCCTTCCGCCAGGGAAAAGCAGCAGGCTGTAAAAAAGGCCAACCAGGCTTTTGAAAAAAGAGTTAAGGAACTAAAGGCCGCCGGCAAAATGAATGAATTAAAGGAAATCGGCGTTAACTTTTCCCAGACGGGTATCAACAACACCTTTTCTTTTAGTGGCGAAACCTTTATGTATAACGCTTTATCCCCCTTCATCGCCGGTCTTATCGTGGCCATAATTTCCGCTGCTCTGGGTGTTGGCGGCGGCTTCCTGCTGGTTCCTTATCTGAGTAGTATTTTGGGTTTTCCCATGTTTATCGTGGCTGGTACTTCTGTCCTTTCCATTCTCGTTACCTCCGCCACCAGTATTGGCAACTACATCAAAATGGGCAGCAACCTGGACTGGGCTATGCTGAGTTTTGAACTGGGCGGCGTTATCGTCGGTTCCTACCTGGGCCCCATATTCTCCAAATATATTAAAGCTCAATATCTGAAAATATTCCTGGCGGTGATACTGACCTATATAGGTATTGGATACATGTTCGGCAATATCATCAAGGTTGCCACCGGTATAAAGATTATTTAATTAAAAGTCAAAAGTCAAAAGTCATAAGTCAAATGTCGAAAGTCGGAAGTCAGAAGTCAAACTGACCTTGGACCTTAGACCTTATGGGGGGTCGAGCAAAATGAAGTGTGCACACTGTAAGCAGGATCCAAAGAATAGATGCGATAAGGATGGCCATGATTGCACCGGAGGAAAAACCGATTTAACAAAATATACTAAAGACGAAAATAAACCATTTCACAGGGCCAGCGGATTTTTTCAGTATGAATTTGGTAATAACCTTACCCGCTTGGATGAGCTGATTAAATTTTGCCGGCAAATGGACTATAAAAAAGTGGGGTTGGCTTTCTGCGTGGGGCTGTCGGCCGAGGCGGAATCCCTATCCAACATTCTTGAACAGCATTTTAAGGTAGAGTCGGTTTGCTGCAAGGTGTGCGGTCTTGATAAAAAAGACTATGAGGTGCCCAACAGAAAACCCGGCAAATTCGAGGCCCTGTGCAATCCCATCGCCCAGGCCGAAATACTTAACAATTCCAAAACCGATATCAACGTTGAACTGGGACTGTGCGTGGGCCATGATATGCTTTTTCATAAATATTCCGAAGCCCCGGTTACCGTGTTTGCGGTCAAGGACCGGGTCATGGCCCACAATCCTCTAGGTGTGCTGTATTCCAGTTATCTGAGAAAGAAATATGGGCTTAAATGATGCGAGTCGTATGATGTCATAATAGAGAAAACGGTCTATTAAGACCGTTTTCTCTTATTAAGCGACTGTTTATAGCCAACCCCAAATCCGCCTGGATTGGGTTTTCGTGAACCCCATGTACCGGTATCTGAGCCAGGGGCAAAACAGCTGCGCAAAGTCTTTCATGATAGACAGGCTGTTTTACGCCGTGTTGTTATCTACCAGGGACAATATTTTCTTTGCCCGCCGTACGATAGGGTATTCCACCATTTTGCCCTCCACCTGGATAACAGCCGTTCCCCCTGCCTCGGCTTCCTCGAAGGCCTCCACCACTTTGCGGGCGTAGGCTATTTCTTCCGGGGAAGGGCTGAATACCCTGTTTACCGTTTCGATTTGGGCCGGGTGAATGATTAGTTTGCCCTGGAAGCCCAGCTTCCGGGCAATGTCGGCTTCCATGGCGAGCTTTTCCGTATTCCTTATATCCGGTAGAACTGTGTCCAGGGGAGGCTCTATCCCGGCGGCCCGGGAAGCAAGCACCAGTTGGCTGCGGGCGTGAAACATCCCGTCACTTTCAGTGGGATAATTAATGCCCAGTTCCTGAGAGAAATCAACTCCCCCGAAAGCTAGTGCCTTTACCCTGGGACAGGATGCTATTTCTAAGGCCCTGAGTATACCTGCCGCACTTTCCACAAAGGGAATCAGTGCGGTGGTGCCCCGGGACAGGCCGGCTTCAATCTCCAGCAGCCCCAGTAGCCAGTCGACTCTTCTAACTTCTTCTGCGGATTCTGCTTTGGCCAGCATAAGCCCTGCTATCGGCAGGACGGCAACAGCTTTTAAATCTTCCAGTATGTAGTCTGTGGAAGCGGCATTGATTCTGATAAAGACAGTCTGGGGGACAGGCTTTTGCATTAGCTCCCGCACCATATTTCTGGCAGCATCCTTTTGGCTGTAGGCTACGGCATCCTCAAGATCCAGTGTTACTGCGTCTGCCCCTGCTGCAAGAGCTTTTTCAATCTTGCGGCGGTCATCTCCGGGGGTAAACAGTATTGAACGCGGCATAATTTTCACCTCTAAATAGTTTATATTTAAGCATTCTCCGGTTTATCAATTTATCCTTTTGCAGGCCGGCTTAATCAATATTTTATTACCAAGGGCGAAAAAAACGGTTCCGGATATCACCGGAACCTGCGTGAAAAATGGAGGGAGAGTTTTTTTTGTTCAGGATGCTGATTTTTCCCGGGTATTAAGATTTTGGGTGCTCCAGAAGGACTGCAATCTGTTTATCAGTACGCCGTTGCTTACACTAACCTTGATGATGGGATTGGCAAAACGTTCCTGCAGGGAACGTTTTGCTTCCATGTAAGTATCCGTCCTGCAGTCAGTGTATGTTTTAGCATTTATATACGGCATATGATTGCCACCCCGATTTCCTTGCTGTTTATAATCATAGTATAACAGGGATAATTTAAATATTTATTTAGGGAATGTTAAAACAAAAAATATTTTTGTTAAATTATGATCAAGCCGGCTTGTCTTCATGAAGATAATTATGTGGCCGGAAAAAATTTTAACAAAGCCGGGGATTAATAAATGCTGGACATTGTATTCAGGACGGTTTTTACATATTTCGTGTTATTACTGATTATCAGGATGATGGGTAAAAGGGAGATTAGTCAGCTTTCCCCCTTTGATTTCGTTGTGGCCATTATGATTGCTGATCTTGCTGTTATTCCCCTGCAGTCCAGCGTCATAGCCCTCTGGCATGGTATTGTGCCTATGGTCATACTGGCCCTGATGGAAGTAATGCTAAGTTTCGCCGCCCTGCATAGTTATCGTTTGCGAAAAATTCTGGACGGCAACGCCCAGATCGTAATTAAAAATGGCTGTTTACTAAAGTCGGAATTGCGTAAAGCCAGGTATAACCTGGACGACTTATTGGCCCAGCTGAGGGAAAGCGGTTATCCCAATGTTGAGGACATAGAGGTGGGGGTGTTGGAGACTTCGGGAAAATTAAGCGTGATACCCAAATCACAGAAAAGGCCCGTAACACCTGAGGATTTAAAAGTTCCCACCGGTTACGAGGGTCTGCCCACCATATTGATTATGGATGGCATAGTATTAAAACAGGAATTGGCCGGGATAGGAGTGGATATGGGGTGGCTGGAGGATAAACTGGCGGAGTCCGGTGTCCCTGCCCGGAAAGTATTCCTGGCCACTCTTAATACCCAGGGAAAATTTAATATAGTTGAATGCGATAAATAACCGGCATGATGTGATAATTTGAAGGAAAATTTACTTTTTGGTAGAATTATCAAATTATCCCGGCTGATGGGCCGGGGCTCACTCACAAATGGCTGTAGAACAGGAATTAGCAGTTGTACTTTTCAGACCAGCCTGAGGGTAAAAGCAGGGAAGCATCCCTGCACTTGTGAGTATATAAGTGAGCCTTGGGTTCGGAAGGGGTTATTCCCCTGCCGAACCCTTAGAGCGAACTTAGTTCGAGTTTTACAGCCTGTTTCCCCGGCCTTCGAGGACGGGGTCTTACAGGCTGTTAGCGAGATAATAAGCTTATACGGCAGGTGTTGTCATGTTCCAGTTGGAAAGAAAACAGCAGTTGGTGTTAATAATACTGGCTGCTTTAATTCTTTTTGGGAGCGGTTATAAATATGCCCAGTGGCATATCCGGAGCAACCGGGCTGACGAGGGTACGGTCATTGAAAGCCCTGGCCGGGAGGCAGAGAATATTGGCAGCAAAGAGATAGTGGTACATGTACAGGGCGCAGTGGAAAAGCCCGGTATTTACCGACTGCTTCCCGGGGCCAGGGTTGCTGATGCTGTGGAAAAGGCCGTGGCGCTTCAAGAAGCGGACCTGGACAGCTTAAATCTGGCCGAAGTATTGAAGGACGGGCGGAAGATTCCTGTACCTTATAAGCAGAATCCGAATGGGCCGGCTACGGCGGCTGGCGTTGCCACCACTTCGCATCCCATGGCCGGTGGTTCCGTGGTACGGTCCGGCGCCGGAACCGGGACAGGGACCGGCGGTATGGTAAATATTAATACCGCAGGGCTGGCCGAACTTGATACTCTGCCGGGGATTGGACCCTCCCTGGCCCAGCGGATCATTAGCTACCGGGAAGAAAACGGAACTTTCACCGATCCTGAGGATATTAAAAAAATATCCGGGATAGGTGATAAAAAATATGAGCAGCTGAAGGATTTCATTACGGTTAATTAGCTGCTTATAGAATTAGCCGGGTCTATCCCTAAGCATGAAGTCCGTGGTTAATTAACGAAGTCCCAATAAACCTACCTGCTTTAGCAGGTGGTCAATTTTCGTGCGGTGCAGTCTTCGCCCCCCCACTGTTATACTATGAATAACAAGAAACTTATGAGGTTTCACATATGGTGGTGCGTAAAGAGGATATTCATAATTTGGTCGACCATATCCGGGATGTTTTTGTTGGGTTTTTGTTGAAATATTAACATTAATTAGAGGTACCGTATTATTGAATATAATGTCTATCCTGAAAACAAAGTTTAAGAGTTAAATATAAATTTCTTAACAGCACATGCTTAAAAAGGAGGAATCTGCCTTGACAGAAGACAGAAACGAAGTTTTGGCTCAAGAGATAAAAAATCTGATTACCAGTTATGTTGAAACAAATCACCAAAACTACTGCAAGCATTTCAAAGGCAGGTTTTTTGACTCTCCTCTAGTGGGATTCGCCCAGGGAGACGACCATATTTTTGTAACCATTCAGGAACAAGTGGGAATGGAGTCTATGACTCCGCAACAGGCACTGCTTAACGCAGTGCAGGCAAGGGACGCTTCTTTTGGTATCAAACCGGAAAAGGTAAGCGTAATTTCTTGGGTGTTGCCCATCAATTCCGCTGTCCGGGAGAAAAACCGGCTGCAAAAGGTAAGTCCGGCTGACGAGTGGTGTTATACTCGGAATGACGGGGAGCAGTTTAATATGGAATTGAGGCGCCAGGTAGTCAACTGGCTTGAAGCCAGTGAGTACCTCACCGCAGCCCCCTTTTTGCTTTCGGAGTTTAGAATTATCAGGGATCCGGCCAGACGCAACTTTACCTCAACCTGGTCTGAGAGGCATATTGCCTACGCCTGTGCACTGGGAACCTTCAGCTTAAACGACGCCTTGATCACTCCCAGGGGATTTGCCCACCGTCTAGGCAGTGTCGTGGTCAACGTTAAACTGCCGGCTACCCCACGCCCTTACAGCGGACACATGGATTACTGTCTGTTCAGCAAAGGTTGCGTTGCCTGTATCAAAAGGTGCCCCGCCGGAGCTATCTCAAAAGAAGGACACAACAAGGATGTTTGTCAACAAATGGTCTCCCTTGACAAGGAAGCTGTTGAAAGACGTGAAAGGCTCGGCTTAGAAAAAACAGGGTGCGGACTCTGTCAGGTCGGCGTTCCCTGTGAGGATCGCATCCCGGTAAAGCATTAAAGTCTATTAGTACTTTAAACTTTGCTTAAATCTAAATTTGTTGAAATAAACAATTAATAGTATGAACAAATACACTTACTTGGGGTACTTGGGGTTTGGGTATTATTGGAACGGTGATTTTAGTATAACCAATAATCAGATACCATATTATTGAATATAATGTCTATAATGCGAAGCATAATTGAGGAGATTACTTATTAATAATAGGATATCGCTACTATATGGATACAAATAAAGGCTATAATGAATGTGGTTATTGCGGCAACAAAACAAAACTTGACATTGTCATATTCCATAAGATTGAAACTAGAGATGAGTTTGACAGTGATACATACTGGTTAATATTGGAGTGTTCCGTCTGTAAAAATATATCGTTTGCTAAGTTTACACTGGAGAGGACATGATGCGTTCTTGTAGTCATGGAAAGATAACTTATGAATACGATTTTAATATTTTGTTTCCCGTTAACACATATAAGGGATTTAATGTACATAGCATGATTGATACCATAGGGAACTTGTCTATTAATTATTGAAAAATACATTATACATTTAATTATGCATGGTGGAGGAACATCTATGGTTTATAATATTGACGATTATTTAAATGAGATCGAGGAATATAAAGGTAACCATTATTTTAGAGGGCAGGCTGATATCTCTTGGGATATAACCCCATCCATTTTTAGAAACGGCAGTACCCTAGCGACTGAATATAATGATATTGCTGAAACATATTTAAATAGTGAGCACAAACACATCTTGCTCAAACTACTTAAAATGCAGCATTATGGAAGCAAAACAAGGTTATGCGATTTAACCGTCAATCCGTTAGTCGCTCTATTTTTTGCAATAGATGGTAATAATGAAAAGGATAAAGATGGATGTGTGTATATATTAGATTGTTCAGACAGGCTTGCAATAAATAGCATTGA
>LADO01000058.1 GCA_000961595.1 Peptococcaceae bacterium BRH_c4b | reverse complement strand
CATAAATTGATCTTGTTACATATAGCGAAGCGGCATTTTTGGATTTGGAAATAGTAAGCTTCAAACCAACACCTCCAGACCCTTATATTATAACACATTGTTACAAATTGCTCAATACTAAACCGCAAAAATTTGACAAAAAAATAATAAAAAAAGCCCTGTTTTCAAGGCTTTTAGAAAATCTATTGGTTATTCAACTGTCAAAGACCCGATAAAAGTGATCTGCATTATTATGAATTATTATGATAAAATATAATGTAAGATGTTGCATTTCTATTTTCATGAAAGGTGGCTCTTATATGCCTTTAATTCGCGAGTCTGATCTTCCGGGAATAGGTAGAAAGTTTCAGATTAATACCCGTAGCGGAGATAAGTTGGTGATTGTTTTACACGATGACGGAAGACGGGAAATGCACCATTTTTTCAACGATGATCCTGAAGAAAGTATTTCCATGGTAACGCTTGATGATTCTGAAGCACGTCGCGTCGGGGCTATTCTGGGCGGAATGGTATATATGCCCAAGGCTTTAGAATCAGTTGATGTTGCTTTTGATGATATGGTTATAGAATGGTACAAAGTAGAGCCAGGGTTTAAAGCAATTGGAAAAACAATCGGTGAACTGAGCATACGCAAAAAGACAGGAGCAGCTATAATAGCAATAGTCAAACGTAGCCAGGCTAAAATAATAAATCCAGGACCTGAGCAGGAAATCAAAGAAGGAGCAACTCTTGTTGTTCTTGGCGAGAGAGAGCAAGTTAAAGCATGCAAAAAGCTGATCCAAAATGGGAGTATATAGTTGCTTATGGGTGAATATCTCCTTTTTGAAGTTGGGCTTGCTCTTGGAATTATTGCTACGGCTGGATTGTTAGCTTCCCGTTTACGTTTTTCTATCGTGCCAATATTAATTATAGCTGGTATGGCTGTCGGACCTCACGCACCACATATTGGAATGCTTGATTTTCGTTTTATAGAAAGTGCCCCATTAATTAATTTCATGGGGCGTTTAGGTGTACTCTTTTTACTCTTTTATCTGGGGTTAGAGTTTTCTGTTGGCAGATTAATAAAAGCAGGACGTTCTATATTCATTGGTGGAACTATATACATGGTAATCAATTTTACACTGGGAATAGCTTTTCCGTTATTGTGGGGATGGCCTCTGCGTGAAGTTCTGGTGGTAGCCGGAATAACCACAATTTCTTCGAGTGCAATTGTGGCTAAACTGATAGCTGATTTAAAACGGGCAGTCAGACCTGAAACTGAAATGATTCTGGGTTTGATGATGTTCCAGGATGTTTTTGTTGCTATCTACCTTTCTATAGTATCCGGTTTAGTTTTAACCGGTACAACATCTACAATTAATGTTATCCAATCTACGTCACTATCATTGGGATTTATGATTGGATTTATAATTTTGGGACGTAAATTACTCAACCAGATAAATTGTTTGCTGAATATTCCCTCTGATGAAGTTTTTATGTTGGTTTTATTCGCAATGCTGGTTCTTGTGGCTGGATTCTCTGAAACTATTCATGTAGCTGAAGCAATCGGAGCCTTATTGGTCGGCCTTGTGCTGGCTGAGACCGAACATTCTGAACGTATTGAACATCTGGTAGTACCTTTTAGGGATTTTTTTGGAGCCCTTTTTTTCTTTAGCTTTGGATTGAGTATTGATCCTCTTGCTCTCACTGGGGCTTTCTGGCCTGCTCTTGGTGCTGTTGGAATAACAATAGTAGGTAACTTTATTTCCGGTTTGTTGGCAGGTCGAAAATCTGGATATTCCCACAGGGCTTCCACCAATGTCGGACTAACAATCATATCCAGGGGCGAATTTTCGATTATTTTGGCAAACTTGGCTAAAGCTGGAGGATTACTACCAATACTGCAACCCTTTGCTGCTCTTTATGTTCTAATATTGGCAATCATAGGACCGTTGCTTACCAAGGAATCAAAATGGATTTACTCAAAAATGGCCCGTATATTTAAGTGGCCGCCGTTGAAAGATACGGATAAACTGAGACAACGTTCTTTGACCCAATAATCTATAAGATTTAATTAATGGGTTTTATTACACTAATTTATTATGAGGAGGTTTAATTAAATGAGAAAACATTTGAAATATTTTGGGTCTCTTATAGTAATTCCTTCTTTTGTAGCAGTTACTATAATATATGCAGTTATATATAAGACATTAATTCAATTTAATCCTCTTTCTTTTGCTGGGCTTAATCAATCAAGCCATTTTATTGATTTTCTCTACTTCAGCATAATTACTGTTACAACAACCGGTTATGGTGATATTCATCCATTAACAAATTTTGCTAGAATTATTACTATGACTGAGATTGTAGCTGGGTTTAGCATTATAATAGGGTCCATAATATTCGGGGTATATAACATTATAAAAAAGTCACAATAATCTCGTTATTTCGGGAAAAATTCTCCCTGAACTTATATAAGGGTTAAGGGAAGGGTGTTTTACAAGTTAAAACCGGAAAATCCTTACTAAAAGAACTTGAGTATTATAGACGTTAAAGTTAAAAAGCAATTGGAAAAACGGGTGCTTATACTCGCTCACAAGATAGGCGAGCTATATTACAGCGGAGACGATTTCTGCCAACGCAAAGATCGGGATAACCAAGGGACGACATAAATGTCCAAAGGTACCCCGACGAATGTTATGGTTACACGATACACCATGCCAGGGCGAGAAGATCTGTCAAGAGTGGTCGAAGAACTCAGACTGGACGTAATACTGATGGGACAAAAAGTCCACAGCAAAGGCGAAAGTCCTTGTGTATCAAGGACTTTCGCCTTTGGCAGGGGAGACAGGACTCGAACCTGCAGCCTACGGTTTTGGAGACCGTTGCTCTACCATTGAGCTACTCCCCTATATAGAATTCCTATTGTGTGACGCAATAAATATTATAGCATATCGGCAGTTGCTGTCAAGGTGGAATGTATTTACAGGGTGAAGGATTTTCCCTGATGAATAAGAATATAAATTTAGGTATATATAATCAGGGGGTGATTGCATTGTCAGGTAAAATAGGTGTTCTGCTGGGCGGCCGGTCGGCTGAAAGGGAAGTATCCCTGCGCACCGGCGCCGCCATATATAATGCCCTTTTAAATAAGGGCTACGATGTTGTTAAAATTGACGTGGCGGGGGATTTCATCGAACAATTAAAATCGGAAAATATATCCCTTGCCTTCCTGGCTCTACACGGTCCTTACGGCGAAGACGGCACCATCCAGGGACTCTTGGAAATGCTGGGAATTCCCTACACGGGGTCCGGCGTGCTGTCCAGTGCACTGTGCATGAACAAGATAGCCACTAAGAAAATGTTAGTGTACGAGGGGTTGCCTACTCCTGATTTTATGGTTATTGATATAAACACTATGAAAGTGCAGGGGCCGGAAGCCACCGTCCGGGAAATACTCCGGCAAATACAACTTCCGTTCATGGTTAAGGCTCCCACCCAAGGTTCCACCATTGGAGTGTATTTTGTGCGGGAAGTGAAGGATATAATCCCGTCCCTGAACGAGGCTTTCCTTTATGGCAGGGAAGCGCTGGTGGAAAAAATGATTGACGGGGTGGAGGTTACCGCTTCGGTGTTGGGCAATTTCAATCCGATGGCCTTGCCCCTGATTGAAATTGTTTCGGCCACCGGCGTATATGATTACCAGGCGAAATACACTGTGGGGCTCAGTGATCACATTATTCCGCCGCGGCTTCCGGAAGAAGACCAGGAAATAATCAAAGGGCTGGCGGTAAGAACTTTCGTGGCACTTGGCTGCAGGGGCCTGGCCAGGGTGGATTTCATCCTCAGCGGGGATGGTAAGCCGTATATACTGGAAGTCAATACTATCCCCGGTATGACGGAGACCAGTCTTTTCCC
Source organism: Peptococcaceae bacterium BRH_c4b (assembly GCA_000961595.1). Taxonomy (GTDB): domain Bacteria; phylum Bacillota; class Desulfotomaculia; order Desulfotomaculales; family Desulfocucumaceae; genus Desulfocucumis. The sequence goes on along the minus strand of LADO01000058.1, from coordinate 139,973 downwards.
GGACGCGGCAAAGGCTGCGGGTATAGCATTCGACGACCTAGCGGAAAAATTAATCAAACTAGCACTGGAACAATAGTATATCATTACAGTAGTTATGCAGTTTCAGGATAATAATCCCAATCCCATAACTTAAAGTCCAAAGATTTTGGCCACAATTTATCAATCAGACTTGCAAAACGCTCGGTTGTCGTGTCAAAATAAACTTGGATCAGCTGGTTGCAACAGCGGATCCGACAACCGGCGTTGAAAAAGTACCCGATCACTTCGCAGAGGGAGAGGGCTTGTTCAGCGCCTTCTTTATTGCACTGCCAAGTGGCAAAACAAAGGAGGGTTTCCGCTGTAAACAAGAGCTCTACATGTGCGAAATAAGCTGTTTCAGGCCGGGCGTAGCAGGATGTTAAACCAAGATTCTGCTTGACTGTTCGATAAAAAACCTCAATTCTCAAGCATTATCTTTTACATTGAACTTGATCGGCTGGTGATCGTTTCTCTCCCCGGCGAGTGCGTTGTAGGAGCGATAAGCATCACTACTGATAGTCGCACCCGGTTCAATATGTTGATGGGCAAACTCGACGAGCGTCTTCCCTTTGACATCCGGAATGACCTTCATCTTGACGTATTGGGGTGCTCCTTGTTTATTAAGTGATACCCCAACCAGCACTGGCGTTTGTTCCGTACCCCCGCCCGCGTTTTCCGCCTTCGGTCGGAGCACCAAAGAAAGCGTCGTCAAGTTCAATTAAGCCGGCCAACTGATAGAAGGCATCGCGGTCGCCCATGGCTTTTCTGATTTTGTGTAGCAACAACCAAGCTGTTGGATAGGTCAATTCGAGTTTACGGGCAATGTATGCAGCAGAAACACCGCGCTTATCGTGCGCCACAAATGTTTGTTTGTGAATGGTATGCTGAGGCAACTTGATATTCATTTTCATTTATTGATTGTTAGAGAATTGGATAATATTTCATAGCAAAAATCTCTGCCCCTCATACCCTATTTCTAATCTCTTCTAAAATATCCTTTAAAAAAGGTTGCTAACATGACTGTCAGCAACCTTTTTTAAATAATTTTATTTATTCTGGATTATTTATAAAATGGGTTAATAAGATTGGCTAAGGCACTTTGAGGATCTCCCGACCAATAAAAAGCTATCGGATATGAACTTTTTAGTGGTGAAAATTTAGTAACATACTCATTGTATCTACTCTGATAAGAAGAATTAGAATTTGGAGGAACAATATGCCAATCACATTCCATTTCAGCACCAATTATTGTATTTGATGTCTTAGATACTACTACAGCTCCATCTCTATATGAAACACCTTGCATTGACGGATTATTAATATTTTTTACACTGTAATAAACACCATTTAAATTCGCCTGTACACTAGAATCAAAATAATAGTGGGGCTGTATTACGGCAATGTCATAAATATTTCTGGTATTTATAACATAACCAATTCTTTTGATTATTTCACCGGCATTTGTTCCAGTACCATAATAAGGTATCCATAAAAATCCCTTGCTTAAATTATTATGAACATTAGACGATAGGTTATTCATAAGATTTATTTCAGCATTTGCCGTGAGATTAGAATAATTTACTAGGGCATATATTGATTCTTGATTCATATATATGCCTCGTATATTATTTGACCATTCTGTTGATCCGATCTGGTCACGTACATAAGTAATGTAATTATAGAATGGGGTTAAGCTTTATGTATGCCTTCCGCAGTATCTATAATAGTCAAGTTCTGAGAGATTTATACCACTTGAAGTAGTACTTCTTAGGTTAAACTGATGTTGTTTTTATGGCTGCTAAGTTAATTTCCAATACATTCCGTCGTGCTTTTACAAGTAGGGAAGCATAAAAAAACTACCCCAACTTATTTAATTCAGTCTCGTCTATTTATTATGTAGATGCCTTTTACAACTTCTTTGGCAGAACAGGCAGAATGGATAGATTAATATGCTTAGGTGATCTTTAGTTGCTTTCTTGACCTACCTTTTTTATGTGAAATGTACTATAATAATTACTAACCTGCCCTTCCAACCTGTCATGGTGTGATAAGGAGTTTATCTGGTTGCCCCAGACACTCAAGATTATATTTCTGCTACGGTTGGATAAGTATTGGCAGTACCATTTAGTGAAATATACTGACATATCTTCCTTTTGCTGGCATAGCAGGGATTGCAACGGGTGGTTGTGTACACCAGCTTATTCCTTAAGCATATTTAGCAAAACTAACTTACTGGAAAATCTTAAAATTTGTTGTCAAATTATATTATGTTCTTAAATTGCAATGTAAATAAGCTCGTTGAAAATAATAAATGTGGTTATTAAAAAATCATTACCAGATAAGGAATAGATTAATGAAGTTTAGGGATTTCTTTTTGATAAATAAAAGAGTTTTTATATTTATTATTATTGGTCTTTTAATTGAGGAAATGTTAGTATCCATTCTAATTTCTTATAAATTTTCTACTCCAGAAGCTCAAAAGTTACCTACATATGACAAAGCTACATTAAATCTTTGGATTAACCAGATTGAGAAAAATAATGGCTATGAAATTGTTATTCTTGGAGACTCCGTAGTGCATGGTGATAATGTAGAAAGTAATAAGACACTTCCTATCTATATATCTAAGGAAATTAATAAACTTCTGCCCGGTAAAAAGGTAAAGGTATTTAATATGGGAATGGCTGGAGCATCACCTGTAGAAATATTTTTTTTGGTAGATGCTCTTCAAGGGGTTGGGGCTGACCTCTTTATTTATGATATTAACCTTGGATGGTTTAGCCGTAAAGAAACATTGGAACATCGATCTTTACTCGAATTGAAAAAAAACTTAAGTGAACAGAAATTGCAGAGCCTGGGAATAGAGCCGCTAAAGCAAACTGATACCCCTATAGAAGAATGGCTTTCCAGTCATCTGTTTAATCACTGGAAGCTCTTTCAATACAGGATACTGATGAACTATTGGCTTTTTGGAAAGCCCTTAAGACAAAAGCTTGAAGAAGCAAAAAATAATCCTAGTATGTTATTGCCTTTTACTGAAGATAAGACACAGGAAATTCTTGAAATGAGGGCTCCCTGGAGCACAAAAAATTGGGCAGGGAAACTAGATCCCACAAAAGGAAGAGTCGGAGATGTTTACCTTTCTGACAATAATGCTCAATGGGTTTTATATCAGATGCTATTAGACTTGGTTAATACTAGAAAAATACCAATGATATTTTTTGTTACTCCACGCAATTATGAATTGCTTGATAGTTATGAGATGGTTAACAGAGATACTTATGCAAAAAATCTTTCTATTGTTATCAACAGTGCTGAGGATAAAGGCATTCCGGTATTGAATTATGATAATGCGATACCTAATGATCTTTTTGTAGATACAATTCACCCCTTACCTAAAGGCAATCAGATTTTAGCTGTTTATATCGTTCACGACTTAATTAATAAAGGTTATATTAAGAGGTAAATTATGGTTTTAAACAACCTATCTTACACTTTGTTTGTAATCCTTTTATTTATAACTTATTGGTTTTTTGTGCCATCTTATCTTCGAAGTAAGGTATTGTTGTTAGGCAGTTTCGGTCTTCTTTTATACCTTTTTCCAGTTCATACACTATTAATACTTGCTGTGTCCAGTATGGTTTACCTTGCAGGGGAATTTATTGCATCTGATTTTTCTATCGGTAGAAAAACGATTTTTACTCTCACCGTTCTTGGCATCCTTGGAATGCTTGCTTATTATAAGTATCTCCCACTGGTTACCCAAACTATTAATTATATTAACTTTCTGATAGGGAATTCGGTTAAATATAAAATACCGGAAACAGTTATTCCAATAGGAATTTCATTTTTTACTTTTCGCTTTATTCATTATCTGATAGAGATGAAGAGAGGTAACATCGAAAATAGGGGCTATTTAAAATTCATTAATTATACTTTCTTCTTTCCAATCATGTCGGCTGGCCCTATTGAACGTTATGACCGTTTTGATTCTCAGTGTGAAAACATTAAGGGATTTAAATGGGAATATTTAACTGACGGTTTATCAAGGATTATATTGGGTCTTTTTAAAAAAATTGTAATTGCTGATTCCCTCTCAATACTAGCTAGAGGTCTGAGCAATCCTAACCTCAACGATATAAGCTATCTTGTTGCTGTTTATGCGTATACCTTTAAAATATATTATGATTTTTCCGGGTACTCTGATATTGCTATTGGGACAGGCAGGCTATTTGGCTTTCGAATTATGGAAAATTTTAATGCTCCATACTTGCAGAGAAATATATCACTTTTCTGGAAGAAATGGCATATGTCACTAACGAGATGGTTTATGGATTATTTGTTCATTCCCCTGGGAGGAAGTAGGGGAACTTTGGCTAGAACTATATTTAATACTTTAATAGTAATGATGGTTACTGGAGTATGGCACGGTGCAGCTTGGCACTTTGTTATATGGGGATTATACCATGCTATTGGACTAATATTGCTCCGTTTATACACCCTTTATGTAGCGATACACATAAATGAAAAATTCAAGAAATCCAAAGCGGTAGAAGTCCTAAGTGTTGCTTTGACTTTCAATTTTGCTGCTTTCGGGTGGATTTTTTTTACAAATGGTATTAGCCAAAGCATGCATGTTTTAAAGGTTATTTTTCACTTAAATTAAAAGGGGACAAAGGGCATGAAAGGACTATTTGTAGATTTAGTTCGAGCCTGGATATGGCTTCTATTAATTTCTATGGTGATTTTATTTTCCACAGGAGGTTTTTCGGATTTTATATATAGATCATTTTAACATAGGCTGAAAAATTTGGATCTAAGGTGATAAATATATTAATCCACCGCGTTATCATCCATATTATTCTTATTTCTGTAATACCGCATCGTCGTCTTTGGGTTTGTATGTCTAGCCGCTGCCTGTACTTTATGCAACTCTTACCCTACGTTTATGAATAATGGCAATCAGAAACCACTCGGCCAGGGGGTTTAATAAATCAGCCATCTATAGGGATGTAGTCTACAGCATTATCATCAAGGTTATATTTGTTTAGTTATGCAGTTTCAGGATAATAATCCCAATCCCATAACTTAAAGTCCAAAGATTTTGGCCACAATTTATCAATCAGACTTGCAAAACGCTCGGTTGTCGTGTCAAAATAAACTTGGATCAGCTGGTTGCAACAGCGGATCCGACAACCTAGAATATAAACATGCCGGGTATATCATGTTGAAAGGATGATACTATGGCCGTCAATTTAAGACGCGTGGTCAACAAAACCCTCTACCACAATCCCATGAACAATTTCGAATTGAATGAGGCCAGCAGCGAGACCCGTTACGACCCGTTGACTGGCCAACTGGTGAGAATATTTCCGTTTCGAACAATAGGATTCCCGCGCCACGACTGGACTCCCTACGTGGAAGATTCCAAAAAGAGGTTCTGCCCTTTTTGTCCCGGGGTGCTGGAAAAATCCACTCCCCGCTATCCCGAAGATATCATTCCGGGAGGCAGGCTCAAGGTTGGGGATGCCGTGCTGGTCCCAAACCTGCACCCTTACGAAAGTCATACTGCGGTGGTGGTCATGACCCCCAGGCACTATGTGCCCATGAATGAAATATCCGTAGGTATGATGCTTGATAGCTTTACAGCCGGCCTGCAGTTTTTAAAAATAATAGAGCAAAAAGACCCTACCGGGTCCGGGAATGGTTCCATCAACTGGAATTACATGCCCTATGCCGGGGGCTCGCTGATTCACCCCCATTTGCAGGTAATCAGCGGCCCGGAGCCGTCTACTTACGACGGGCAGATGATAACTGCAGCCAATGAATATTTTAAAAACAACGGCGCCAATTTCTGGGATGATTTATTGAAACTGGAGAGGGGCAGCGAAAGGTACGTGGGCAAAACAGGGGACGTGGAATGGCTGGCAACTTTCGCCCCTAGGGCACTGGTAGACGTCACGGCGGTTCTGCCCAGCGGTACCACCACCGGTGAACTTTCGGAAAATGATTTGCTGGAAGTACTGAGGGGTTTTAAAAATGTAATTGACTATTATGATTCCGTCAATGTGTCTGCGTTTAACTCCGTGCTATACTTTGCCCGGAAGAAGGATACCGGCTTCAGGATCCATGCCAGGATTGTCGGCCGTTACACTATTTTCCCAGTGGTGGGAAGCGACGTTAGCCACCTGCAGGTGTTGCATAATGATCCCTGGACTCTGCACATGCCCGAGGTTTTGGCAGAGGATTTGAATAAGTTTTTCAGTTAAAAAACACTGGCTGGTTCAATTTACAGCTTTCTATATAAGGCTCTTAGGAAGGAATTTAATAAGGCACCGGCGAAATAGCAATTTTGAGACTTTGAAAATTTTTTAACAAAATTGGTTAAAATGGAGGTGTTCCCCATGCAAGTTCGTTGCATGATGTGCGGCAGGCCCGTTGAACTGGAAGAGTTTAAGCCTGACCCTTATGATGATGAAGATGAAATAAAAAAGAAATCACCAATTGTGTTCTGTCAGCTTTGCGAAGCAAAAATAAGGCACGAATCAGATGAATCCCAGAAGGTACCTAAACCCGTATAATTACAACTCTCATATTACGCCATGCCATTGAAATGAAGGGGGAAATTTTTTGAGTCGAGGTATTCGCAGGGTCACGATAGTCATTCTCGCGCTGGCCGTGCTGCTGCTGGCCCTGGCCCGCTGGGGCGCTAATCTGTATATTGACTGGCTGTGGTTTGACAGCCTCAATTACCAGAATGTATTCCTCAAGATATTACTGTCCGAAATAGGCTTAAAAATTGCCGTGGGTGTGGCTGTTTTTATCTTGATGTTCGTCAATCTGATGCCTGCCCGCACTGCCCTGCTGAAGGCCGTGGAGGCCGGCAAACAGTACCAGGAGGATGAGAATGTAGTTACACTGTATCATTCCCCCTGGAGTAAATATGTTACCTCCGGTCCGGTGGTCATCTTATTTATGCTGATTAGCCTGATTATGGCTTTCTTTGTGGCAGCTGCAGTAACAGGAGACTGGGTGATTTTGCAAAAGTTTTTAAATCCCAGTTCTTTTGGCTTAAATGATCCCATATTCCACAAAGATGTAGGGTTTTATGTTTTTCAGCTGCCATTTTATCAGTTTATATATAAGCTGGTAATCTGGATTGTGTTGTTGCTTGCTTTCTGGGCGGCCATAGCGTATTTTGTGGCCGAGTCGGCCCGGGGTGGCCCGGCGAAACTTTTTCGCTCGGAAGCCGCGCGTTTTCATATTTCGGCTCTGGCCGCCATATATTTCGGCATCAGGGCCTGGGGCTACCGCCTGGAACAGTTTAACCTTTTACACTCTCAGAGCGGTATTGTCTACGGCCCCGGATACACCGATGTCCATGCGACTCTTGTGGCTTACAAAGCTCTGTTTTTCATATCACTGCTGTGCGCTATAGTAATACTGGTGAATGTTTTTCTGCGCCGTTTCAGATTAGTTTTATACACCATCGGTTTCTTACTGGTTGCTTCAGTAGCGCTGGGGGGAGTATACCCGGCTTTAATACAAAAATTTGTGGTGCTTCCCAACGAGCTAAGCAGGGAAAAACCATATATTAAAAACAGCATTGAATTTACCAGAAAAGCTTACGGGCTGGATGAGGTGGAGCGCCAGAAATTCCCGGCCGGAAAAACATTAAGCCTGGCAGATATCCAGCAAAACCCGGAAACCATAAAGAATATCCGGCTTTGGGACTACCGTCCGCTCCAGCAGACATATAGTCAGTTGCAGGAGATGAGGCTGTATTACGAGCTAAAAAATATCGACATAGACCGTTATAACATCAACGGGCAGTACCGCCAGGTAATGGTAGCAGCCCGGGAGTTAAATCAGGAGCAGTTACCCGAACAGGCTAAAACCTGGGTCAACCAGCGCTTGAAATACACCCACGGCTACGGTGTGGTGATGAGTCCTGTCAACGAGGTGAGTAGTGAGGGACTGCCCAACCTTTTTATTAAGGATATCCCACCCAGTTCCAGTATTGATCTAAAGGTGGAAAAGCCCGAAATATATTTCGGGGAACTTACGGACAACTATGTTGTTGTGAACACAAGGGAACCAGAGTTCGACTATCCCCAGGGTGAGGATAACGAGTATACAAATTACAGAGGCAGCAACGGTGTTAAAATTAATTCCATATTCAGAAAGCTATTGTTTGCCTTTACCCTGGGTGACTATAAAATGCTGCTTTCCGGTGATGTCAACAACGATAGTCAGGTTCTTTTTAACCGCAACATCAAGGAAAGAGTACCCAAGATCGCACCTTTCCTTGATTATGATTCCGACCCCTATATTGTGGTAGATCAAGGCAAGCTGTACTGGTTGTGGGATGCTTACACCGTATCCAACATGTTCCCCTATGCCGAGTCTTTCAACAGGGGGCTGAATTATATCCGCAACTCGGTGAAGGTTGTGGTGGATGCGTATAGCGGTGATGTTAAATTTTACGTTTCGGACACTAAAGACCCTCTGATCAAGACTTACAGCCGAATCTTTCCGGGATTGTTCTTGCCCATGGAAGATATGCCCGGCACCCTGTCCAGTCACGTAAGGTACCCTGAGGATCTTTTCACCATTCAGGCGCAAAAATATGCTATTTTCCATATGGACGACCCTGAGGTATTCTACAATAAAGAGGATAAATGGAATTTACCCACTGAGTTGTTCTATAACGAGGAACAGACCATGGAGCCCTATTATACAGTGGTGAAACTGCCCGGGGAGAAAGACTCGGAGTATGTCCAGATACTGCCCTTTATACCGCAAAACAAATCCAACATGATTGCCTGGCTGGCCGGGCGATCGGATGGTGAAAAGTATGGTAAGCTACTGGTGTACGAATTCCCCAAACAGGAACTGGTATACGGTCCTATGCAGGTGGAGGCCAGAATAAACCAGGATACCACCATATCTCAGCAGATATCGCTATGGGATCAGAGGGGCTCTCAGGTCATCAGGGGCAATCTGATGGTTATCCCCGTAAAAGACTCGCTGCTGTACGTGGAACCACTGTACCTGCAGGCAGCACAGGGTAAAATGCCCGAATTGCGCAGGGTAATTGTCGTCCACGGCGACAGGGTGGTCATGGAGCCGACACTTGAATTGGCACTACAGAAAATATTCGGCGGCAAAACCCAGCAGCCTTCTCCTACGCAACCAACAGAGAACCAGACCGAACAGCAGGACAAGACCGTAAGCCAACTGGCAGCTGAGGCTGGCAAAATTTACGACGAAGCTCAGTCCAAGCTGAAGGAAGGGGATTGGTCAGGTTACGGGGAAGCTCAGAGGCGATTAAAAGATGTTCTTAATGAATTGTCGCGCAAAGCAGGACAATAAATATTATTTTTAACCGGCGATCCTCTTATGCCAGGAGGGGATGCGGGTTGCTGGAAGGAGTGAACCGGCATGTTTTTTGATAACTGGTTGTACGGTATTATATTCGGCGTTGTAACCACGGTGGCCTTATTAGCCATATGCCACCCATTTACTGCCATGTGGCAAAAGTATGAAGATCCAAAGACCCAGGCCGGAGGTCACGGCTGTGACCCCCATAATCATTAATAAATAGTTAAGTAAGGGGACATTCCATCGGGGACATTCCTCAGAAGGAGGTGTGTCCCCATACCTTGTTGGGAGGTGTGTCCCTTTACTTAAAGTGCCGTATTATTTTGTCATTAACCTACCGGTACCTGGCGCCGGTAGTTTTTTTCATATTCACATGGGAAAGTATATGCCATATATAACGATGTATAAAGATAAATTTATGAAAAAGAAAGACGAATAATATAACAGGCTAAAAAATGAACCGGAGGGATATTCATGAATAAGACAATCAGAAAAATAGGGCTGTTGACCGGTGGGGGCGATGCTCCCGGACTGAATGCCGTCATCAGGGCGGTGGTAAAAACTGCCATTAGACAGTACGGTTTTACGGTAATTGGCTTTTTGAACGGTTTTGGTGGGCTTATTAAAAACCAGGCCAGGGAGATGGGCGAAAACGACGTGGCCGGCATACTGCCCCGGGGCGGTACCATCCTGGGCACCACTAACCGTGATAATCCCTTTCACTACCCGGTAATGAGAAATGGTGAAATGGTTTTTGTGGATGTTTCGGACCGGGTTTTTGAGAATATCAGCATCCAGGAGGTTGACGCGCTGGTAGTCATTGGGGGCGACGGCAGCCTCTCCATTGCCAGAGAATTGCATGAAAAGGGACTAAATGTAGTGGGCGTACCAAAAACAATTGATAACGATCTTTCCGCCACTGATCAGACCTTCGGTTTTGACACCGCTCTTACCACGGCTACCGAGGCACTGGACAAGCTGCATACCACCGCCGAGTCCCACCACCGGGTGATGGTGCTGGAGGTTATGGGCAGGAACGCCGGTTGGATCGCCCTGGCGTCAGGGGTTGCTGGCGGCGCCGATGTCATTCTTATCCCCGAAATGCCTTTCGACATCAATAAGGTTATAGAAAAGGTCAATCAACGCAGCGCCAAAAATAAAAAATTTAGTATCATCGTAGTGGCCGAGGGGGCGAAGCCTAAAGACGGGGATGTTGTTGTGCAGAGAATGGTGGAGGGAAGCTTTGAACCGGTGCGGCTTGGAGGTATAGGGCATGTGGTAGCCCACCAAATCGAAGAGCTGACGGACAAGGAATCCAGAGTAACGGTGCTGGGCCACCTGCAGAGGGGTGGCTCTCCCACACCTTTCGACAGGATATTGGCCACACGCTACGGTGTAGCCGCAGTTAATTTGATCGCCGAAGGCACTTTCGGCCATATGGTTAGCCTGCAGGGCATAGATATTACCTCGGTCCCTCTCACCAGCGCGGTGGGAGAGTTGAGAACGGTGCCCCAGGACAATAACCTGGTTGTTACTGCCAGGAAACTGGGAATTTCCTTTGGGATATAAAAAATATACACTGCAGCCTGGGAAAATTATGAAGGTGGTGAAATAATGCTGATTAATTACACCGAAGTGATGGTCGGGGAACTCTTTGAAAGAATCATAGAGGAGCACGCCAGACAATTCCCGGGTACATGCCTGTGCGAAAAATGCAGGGAAAGCATGAAAGCTATGGCACTAAACAATTTACCTGTTAATTATATCTCTTCAAGAACGGGATCAATTATGAAAAGAGTTGGATTTGAAGAAAACACCAGCAAAGGCCAGCTTACAGTCGCCCTGATTAATGCCATCCAGACAGTGGCGGACAGCCCAAACCATTAGAGCTACAAAGGAAGTGGGAAAACATTGCGCTATGAGGAACCTTTATACAGGCCTCCCAGTGAGGCTTTTAGTCTGATTCTGCAGGTAACCATAGGCTGTTCGCATAATGCCTGTACTTTCTGCGGGATGTTTAAAGGAAAAAAATTTAGAATTAAAGGTCCTGAAGAAATTGAAGCGGATATTAGGGACGCTTCTATATATGCAGCCGATACAAGACGGATATTTTTGGCAGACGGTAACGCACTGACCATGCCCACTGGTGTAATGCTAAATCTGCTGACCAGGCTATATGGAACCTTTCCACATCTTCAAAGGGTGGCTGCCTACGCCGGACCTAAAGATATAATTGCCAAAAGCCCGGATGAGTTAATGGCAATAAGGGAAGCAGGACTAAAAATGTTATTTCTTGGCGTGGAAAGCGGCAGTGAGGATATATTAAAGGAAATACACAAAGGCGTAACTGCCAGGGAGATGGAAGTTGCAGGGAGAAAAGCCCTGGAAGCCGGCTTTAAGCTATCTGTTACAGTTATATCAGGTATAGGGGGAAGGGAAAAATCCCGGGAACATGCTGTGGATACGGGTAAGCTGCTTAGCCGGATAGATCCGACCTATATAGGCGCTCTGACCCTTATGCCGCTCCCGGGAACTCCGATATATGAAAAAATAAAACAGGGCCGGATGACCCTGACAAGTCCGCTGGAATCGTTGCGGGAAATAAAATGTATGTTGGAAAACACCAACCTTACAGGCTGCATTTTCCGGTGCAACCACGCTTCTAACTATCTGCCGCTTAAAGGAATACTGAACAGGGACAGGGACCGTCTGGTGGGTCTGCTGGATGATGTAGAGAAGAATCCAGGAAAGTATAACCTGAAACCTGAATACCTTAGAGGATTTTGAATAAACAGAAAAAATCGTTTCTACGAAAGGAACACTAAAAGTGTTCTTTATTTTTTTGCAAAAATGGCATAAAATGGTAATAGGGTATTCGTGGACTGGCATTTTAGCAGCAGGGGGTAAACATGATAAGAATTAAAAAAGTACATATAATAATCTTACTGATTTTGGCATCAACTGCCATATATCCGGCTGTTATTGAAAACAGTAGATGCGCTGCTGATCAGGGGGATATGAAGGAAATAAGGGCTGTGATTAAAGGGGCGGTGGAGGATGATTCCTGGCTGTATGCTGGTGATGCCGACTATATTGAAAAAATACTGGGTAATTATTACGAAGGACAGCTTTTAAAAAAGTTATCCAGGGATGCCTGGGAATTCAAAAAAAAGAATACGGATTGGTATAGCAGGGCAGTCCTGGTTTCAATAAATGTTAAGCAGCAAAATAACAATCAAGCCACGGTTATGGCGGTAATTGATGTGGAGGACTGCACAACGGAAGGAAGGCAGAGGGGAAGTGCCGTATACCATATTAGTAAAGAAAGTGGAAAATGGAGGATTTTTAACGTTTCCTATATGTGGAACGCGGAGGTTTAAATTACGTCGGCCAGGGAAATTATGATATAATAAACAAAGTTTTCAGTTATATACTAATTATGGTTACATAATGGGAGATTATACAATGAAAATAGGGGTTTTTACAGATAGTTATCTGCCTTATACCAGTGGTGTGGTGCGTTCAATAGAGGTATTCACCAGAGAACTTACTGACATGGGGCATGATATATATATATTTGCGCCAAGTTACCCAAGATGCCAAAAGGAGAACAGGGTTTTCAGGTTTGCATCCCTGCCGGCACCGACCAATCCCGATTATTCATTGGCGATACCCTTTTCCATCAAGCTCAGACCGGTGATGCGCAAACTGGATTTGGACATCATACACGTCCACTCTCCTTTTCTGTTGGGCAGGCTGGGGGCGAAATACGCCAGGAGAATGGGCATTCCCCTGGTTTTTACTTTTCATACCCTTTATGATCAGTATGTGCATTACGTACCCCTGGGGCAGGAGATCACAAAGGGAATAACCAGGCGGGTTTGCCGGGACTTTTGCAACGGGTGCGACTTGGTAATAGCACCCACTGAAATAGTTGCCGAGCATCTAGTAAAATTGGGGGTAAAGGCTAGAATTGAAAGCATTCCCACAGGTATCGAAATTGATAAGTTGAGCAGCGGCGAAAAAAACTGGTTAAGAGAAAAATATTCTATCCGGTCAGATAAAAAAATATTGCTGTTCGTGGGCAGACTAGGTGTGGAGAAAAACGTTAATTTTCTATTGGAGGCTTTCACCGCTATCCACAGACGGCGGCAGGAAAGTTGCCTTGTTCTGGTGGGAAGCGGCCCGGAGGAGGAGAAATTAAAAAAGAAGGTGCGGCGCCTGGGTCTGGACGGTGAGGTCATATTTACCGGCAAGCTGCCCTGGCAGGAAGTTGTCCACTGTTATAGTTCGTCAGATATATTTGTTTTTACCTCGGTTACAGAAACACAGGGCCTGGTCATTGTTGAGGCCAAGGCGGCGGGCAGGCCGGTGGTGGCGGTAAGGGCTTACGGTGTTAGTGAGATGGTGGAAGACGGTTCGGATGGTTTCCTCACGAACCTGGAACTGGATGAATTTATAGAAAAAGTAGTGTTGCTGCTGTCCGACGACTGCTTAAGAGAAAAAATGTCCCTTCAGGCCAAAGAAAACGCCAGGAAAATTTCCTCAAGCAACTGCGCTCTTAAACTAATGGCTTGCTATCAATCACTGCTTGTATCGAAACAGGATGTTTCCGGATAATAATAGGAAAAGCTGCATCTGGTGGAGCTGAGAATCCATCTTGAGGAACTGGAACATCGGAAAAGTTTAACAATCCTGCAGGAATTCAGGTTATTATATGGAATAAATTAATTAATAGAAATTGGGAACGCTTTATAAGTGTTCCCATTTCAATTCGGGGAGGTTCTTCATGGACAGCTGGATTCCCTTGTTGCTTGGCTACCTGTTTATTTTTTCAGCAAGGGTTGTGGACATGTCACTGGATGTAATCAGGATATTGATGCTGACCAGGGACCGCCGCCTGCTGGCGGCCGCAATAGGCTTTGCAGAGGTGTCGGTATTTATACTGGCGCTAAACCAGGTGTTGGCGGGGGGATTGACCGATCCACTGAAAATTATAGCTTATGCCGCAGGTTTTGCCACGGGTAACTATGTGGGGAGTTTGATAGACAGTAAAATGGCCCTGGGGTTTTTATCACTACAGATCTTCCCCAAGGCGGATAAAGTAAAGGAAATTATCGAGGGCTTGAGGACCCAGGGCTTCGGAGTGACCAGCGTGCATGGCGAGGGCAGGGACGGAGACAGAATAATATTATTTGTCAATCTGAAAAGAAAAGACCTGGACAGGGCACTGGACCTTCTTGAATGCATTCAGTCCGGTGCTTTTTACCATATCTCCGATACCCGGGGCATTAGGGGTGGCGTATTCCCGGGAAAGAAAAAATGCGTTTGAAAAAATTTTTCATGCAGAGCAAAAAAATATTCTGTAAAGAATAGAAAATATATCAGGTAAAGGAGAATTCATATGGGAGTGCTAGACAGTATAAAGGATGGGGTTATCTGGGACTTTGATTTGAAAGATGAGTTCAACAACCGCAGTGTTGGCTTCGGTTTCGTCATTGACGTCTGCGACGGCGTACCGAGGCTGGCCTTGTACCGCATGAAGAAAAGACTAAGCGACAGTAACATATTGCAGCAGCAGCCGGACCGGGAGTTATTGGATAAAGCGCTGCAGGATCAGGGCTTAACCAAGCTCAGGGATAATTTATATCCCATTACCGGTGACGTTAGGAAATGGATTGAGGAAAATTTGCTCTGATTCGACTCAGCAAGAGGTGGTGGCAGGCATGGCCGAATTCGTGCATCTTTTTCCGTGTGGTCGGGCAGGTTTATAAATATCGACCTGTCTGGCCAACTGTAAAAGGAGGAGGGAAACGCCAGCAACTTATCCAGAGTGCCGTTGGCCTTGTTTTGTTCTACTATTTTTTTAAATTCGGGCCAGGTGAAAATATTATTAGTATGACCGAATTTTATTCTTAGACCCCAGTCCAGCAATGTTTCAGATATATCCCAAACAGGGGCTAAATCTTCCATAATCACCCGTGCAAAATTTATATTAGTCATGTAACCACTTGTAAACCAATTTACCGGTTTATACCCAGTCTGTTGGAGAATTGCTGAAAGTCAGACATTATATGATTTAGCAGTTCGGTCCAGGTATATACCCTGTGTATTGAGCCGGGTAGCTGGCCCTGGTTATAGGTCGCATCGAACAGGTATACGGGAATGCCGCAGGAGCTTATCTGGTGAGCGTTTTTCTTGTTGTCTTCAACGAATAGGCACACATTCTCTTCCATGCATGACTGGCGTTTATCGTGATGACCCAGCAGAATCAAATTGTCGTAGGCTATGCTGTTTTTTTTCAGCCAGTTAATCGTATGATTAGAAAATGACCGAGTACGGGCTGATATAAGATGGATGGAAAATTCAGTGTGCAATAGCTCAATAATTTCCGCCGCGCCGTCAATGGGTTTGGCCCTTTCTATTATATCGAGCTCTTGTTCCATTATCAGGCGTTCTATGGAGTCCCGATCAACCCCAAACATTTGCAACGGATCAAAATTAATAAAATCTTTTTTGCAATAACTTTTATTATATATTTGGTTCAAATTTTCGATAATAACAGTCTGGGAGTCGGCTATGACTCCGTCGATGTCCAGACCCAGTCGTTTTCTCATATTTCCTCCCCAGATGGTGATTGAATATTAATTATATATTATCATCAAAGAATATAAATACCCAGTGCCCGGCGATAAAAAGACCTTTTACGTTAGACCAGGGATAGGTATAATATTATACGGAAACCGGGGAATGTTGGCTCTAGTCCAACAGTTAATCCCGTTACCGGTTTACTTTTCATAAAATATCAGGAGGTTCACGGATAATGTCGGATGAGACCACCACAAAAACGGAAACCATGGAATTTAAAGCGGAAGTAAAGCAACTTCTGGATATTGTCATTAACTCCCTCTATACGGACCGGGAAATATTCTTACGGGAATTGATTTCCAACGCAGCGGATGCGCTGGAAAAACTGCGCTATGTAAGGATTACGGAGAAGGAAGCCCGGGACTCCGAATTGCCTCTGGAAATAACCATAGAAGTGAATGACAAGGATAAAACCATTTCCATTTGCGATACCGGAATAGGTATGACCAGGGAGGAACTGGTAGAAAACCTGGGAACAATAGCCCATTCCGGCTCCAAAGCTTTTCTGAGGCACCTGAGCGAGACGGGGCAAAGGGATGTCAATCTTATAGGCCAGTTCGGTGTGGGGTTTTATTCCGCCTTCATGGTGGCCGACAGGGTTCAGCTGTTTACCCGCTCCTATCAGACTGATTCCCAGGGGTACCGGTGGGTGTCGGATGGTGTGGGGAATTATTCCATTGACGCTGAGGATGGGCTCAGCCGGGGTACCAAGATAGTGCTGGAACTAAAAGAAGAAGCAGCTGAATTCGACTCGCCCGATACCATAAAGAGAATAATTAAAAGATATTCCGGCTTTGTACCCTTTCCCATTATGCTGGGGGAAGAAAAGGTAAATGATATTCAGGCCATCTGGACCCTTAATAAAAATGAAATAACAGAAGAGGATTACACGGGGTTTTACAAATATATAGCAAATGCCTTCGATGAGCCAATGTACAGGCTTCATTTTAGCGCTGACGCCCCTTTGTCCATCAATGCACTGCTGTTTGTGCCCGCCAGCAATTACGAAAAGTACGGCTTCGGTAAGACAGAGCCAGGGGTAAATTTGTACAGCCGTAAGGTACTGATTCAGCAACATGCCGAGGGACTGCTTCCCGAATGGCTTCGTTTCTTAAAAGGGGTTGTGGATAGCGAGGAGATTCCTTTGAATATATCCCGGGAAACTATGCAGGACAGCGCCCTGATGGCCAAGCTGCGCCGGGTCATAACCGGTCGTTTTCTGAAATACCTCGGCGAGCAGGCCAGGAATGACCAGGAGAAATACATTAAATTCTGGGAAACCTTCGGTATTTTCCTGAAAGAGGGGGCTACCTCAGATTTTCAGCACAGAAACGACTTAGCCCCGCTGTTGCGTTTTGAATCATCGCAATCGGAATCTGGAAAATACGTTTCCCTGGATGAATACTTGGACCGCATAATAGAAAACCAGAATAATATTTATTTTATCAATGGCCCCAATCGCCAGGTTATTGAAGCCGGCCCTTACCTGGAGGCATTCAGGACAAGGGGAATCGAAGTGATATATACCCATGAGCCAATTGATGATTTCGTTTTGAATAATTTAGGAGAATATAAGGGTAAAAAACTGGTTTCCGCCGACCAATCTGAATTGGATCTCCCAGGGGTGGAGAAAAATGAACAAAACCAGGAGGAGAAGCTGGACAGCCTGGTCATAGCCAACCTGACCACCTGGCTGCAGCAATTGTTGGGCGACAAGGTAAGCGAGGTGAGGGAATCTACCCGTCTGGTGGATAGCCCGGCGGTGCTCATAAACCTGGATAGCTACATGACCGGAACCATGCAGCGGGTGATGCAGATGGTCAACAAAGACACAGCATCCTTAGGAAGAAAAGCACTGGAGATAAACCCCAGACACAAACTAATTAAGGGTCTGGCGGAACTCCGGGCCAAAGATGAGGATTTCGCCAGACTGGCTGCGGAGCAGCTTTATGACAACGCATTGATTTCCGCAGGCCTGATAGATGATCCCCGGGACATGGTGGACCGCATGTACAGGATTATGGAAAGGGCTATCGCTCAGGAAAAATAAGAATTCAGAAGCCGGCCTGGGACAAAAAAGCTGGCTGCCCGGATATATTTTTTGTCCCGGGCAGGGAAAATAGATTATAATTGATTTCGGGAAGTTAACGGATGTGGTCCGGAGGAAAAATGCAACTTTTGGGTAACAGTGAAAAACCGAGCTATATGAAAAATAAAATCAATTTTACTCCTCCTCAGCTGCTGGTAATGGGATTTGCCCTGACCATCCTGCTGGGGGCAGCTTTTTTATCCATGCCCTTTTCTTCAGCCAGCGGCCAGTACACCGAATTCACCACCGCCCTGTTTACTTCCACCTCTGCGGTATGCGTCACCGGCTTGGTGGTGGTGGATACCGGTACCTACTGGTCCCACGCCGGACAGTTTATTATATTGCTGCTCATACAAATCGGCGGATTAGGTTTTATGACTATGGCCACCTTTATTTACCTCCTTATGGGGAAAAAAATCGGTTTAAGGAACAGGCTTATATTGCAGGAATCGTTGAATCAAAACAGCCTTCAAGGTATTGTAAGGCTGAGTAAATATGTTTTGATTACTACTTTTTTACTGGAAATGTTTTTCGCTGCCATACTGTCTGTCCGCTGGGGCATGGACATGGGTTATCCCAGGGCCATTTGGTTCGGCATTTTTCATTCCATAAGCGCGTTTAACAACGCCGGATTTGATCTTTTCGGCGGATTCAGATCCATTACCGGTTATGTGGGTGACACGGTTGTTAACCTTTCTATCGCCACACTTATTATCTTAGGAGGTATTGGTTTCAGCGTCATCATAGACTTATTGAATTACCGAAAAAGAAAAGCCCTGTTCACACATACTAAGCTGGCCTTATGTACCACAGCCGTATTGCTGGCCGCCGGCACCCTGCTGATATTCCTTTTTGAACTCGACAATATGCTCAGGGGGTTATGCCCCTGGGGTAAGTTTTTGGCCTCTTTTTTTCAGTCGGTTACGTCCAGGACAGCCGGATACAACACACTGGACATTGCCCATCTTCACAGCTACACGCAGTTTCTGATTGTTATTCTCATGTTTATAGGAGCTTCACCGGGTTCGACCGGGGGCGGTATCAAGACAACCACCTTTTCTTTACTGGCATTAGCGGTGTTGTCCCTGGTCAGGGGAAAGGTTTTTACCCAGGTGTTCAAGCGAACCATTACACAGGATCAGGTGATAAAGGCACTGGCTGTGCTTATGCTGGCCATTATACTGGTGGTAACGGTAAGCATAGCTCTGATGGTGGTGGAAAACCAGGAGAATTTCCTGCTGGTTTTATTTGAGACTGTTTCGGCTTTCGGCACCGTAGGGCTTTCCATGGGCCTGACTCCGGAGTTGAGCCATGCGGGCAGGTTGTTAATCATCATGACCATGTTTCTCGGCCGGGTGGGTACTATCACCGCTGTGTTCGCCCTGACCCAGAGAACCAGGAAAACGCAAAGGATAAAATACCCCGAAGATAAAATACTGATTGGATAAACACCTCCCGGGAAATTGATGCTGCTAATCCGCCATTGCCGAATGATTTGCTTCCTCTTAGCGGTAATAGGCGAAATATGCCGCTAGAAAAACAAATAGCATGGCCAGGCCTGCGACCATGCCCGGGAATTCCTGGGGCACGAAAGGTACAGAGGATATAACTGTCAGTACTAGTAACATAGCCAGTACCGGTTTGAAAAGGTATCGTTTGCTAGCTTCACCGGGCTTTTTTTTATTGGAAATACTTTTAAACGAAATATATGTCAGGATAATGATAATCCAGTTAAAAAGGCTGATAAAAACACTGGAACTGCTGACGTATATAAATATGCGTTGCGGCAGGACGTAAGCAAACAATACCGCCAGGCTTAAAAATGCGCTACTGGCCAGCAGTGCATTAACGGGAACCCCTGCTTTGTTGCTTTTTTTGAATATGGACGGGGCTTCTTTTCTTTCAGATAGTGATTGCAGCATTCTGGTAGTGCCGAACATGATGATATTCATACTGGAAAGAACGGCGCTTAATACAATTAGGTTGAGTATACTTCCGGCGAATGGGATGCCCATTTTTTCGAAGGCAACGACAAAAGAACTGCTGGATGGGTCAACTGATTGCCAGGGAACTACATTCAAAATAATGGCGATGGAACCGGTATACAGTATTGTTACCAGGATAATGCTTATGAAAACGGCCTTTGGTATTATAGATGGGTTACAGGCATTTGTTGCTGCAATAATCATATTTTGCATGCCGGCATAGGCAAATATCACCAGCAACATAGAGGAATATACACCGAACCAGCCATTGGGTAACAGCGAGGTCCATAGCAATCCGGTAAGAACTGATTTATTTACAGACCCGGGGTAATGGCTGGACAAGAAATACGCACCTAGCAATATAAACGCAGCCAGTGCAAAAACCTTTACACTGGAGAGCCATGTCTCAGCCTTACTAAAACCCTTCAGGTCCAGAAAATTGATCATGGTAACCAGAACCGCGAAGAAAAGACTGAATACCCAGAGGGGCACATGGGGAAACCACCACTGGCTGAGCATGGCTGCTGCAGTGATTTCTGTGGCCATGCCAAAAATTCCCGCAGACCAGTACATCCAGCCGGTAACAAAACCCATAGCGGGACCTAGATATTTATTGGCGTGTTGGCTGAAAGAGCCTGCGGAAGGTTCAGCGGAAGATATTTCAGCCAGAATAAGCATTACCAGTCCCACCGCAAAGCCGCCGATAAGATAGGAGAAAAACACGGCAGGGCCTGCCAGTAATATGGGTGTGCCGCTAGCCACGAATATTCCCGCCCCGATGAGCCCGCCCAGGGCAATCATCACCAACTGGCTCAAGCCTAAATTAAATTTTTGTTTATTCGGTGGCTGACTCCTGCAAACCGTGAATTTATAACCCGGATGCGATTGCTGATCCCTTATGCCCTTATACCTTTCCATCTCCGCCACCCTAATTACAATGTTTATAATTATTATGCTAGCTGAAATATCTGCCTCTAGTGATAAAGTTTCCTGGGTGGTAGCTGTATATACTAAATAAGCCTTCCAACATTCGGAAGGCTTATTTTTCATGTCTATTGAAGGAAGATATATTTGTATGCTAGTATAAATACATACCTATATACGCTACGTACATAGATATAAGCTGCGAATGGGAGGCGTGATTATGTTTTTTCCTGTTTCCGGGGTTGAGGTAAACCCATTGATACCGCCGCTGGTAGCCTTATTAGTATCTATCCTAACGGCTCCGGCAGGGGTGTCGGGAGCTTTCCTGCTTTTGCCCTTTCAAATGAGCTTTTTGCATTACACCAGCCCGTCTGTCAGTCCGACTAATTTGATTTACAACATTGTCGCAATCCCGGGGGGATTGTACAGGTACATCAAAGACGGCAGGATGGCCTGGCCGCTGACCTGGGTGGTTGTGGTGGGAACCCTGCCGGGTGTGTTCCTGGGTTCTTGGATCAGGATAGCTTATCTGCCGGATCCCAAAGCTTTTAAACTGTTCGTTGGTACTGTTTTATTATATTTGGGTGTCAAGCTTGTTTTGGAATTCACCGGAAAATCAAAGAATAAAAAAGTACAAAACAAAGCCCTGGAACAAAAATTCAAAGAACGGGTCGAGCAACTAAAAACCGAGACCAACAAAAAGCTGGCGGCCGGCCTGCCGGCAGAGGCCATTGTAAAAACAAAAAGTTTTTCGTTAAAAAAAATTGAATATGATTTCTGGGGAGAAACCTATTCTTTCAGCACCATGGCAATTTTTATCCTGGCGTTGGTGGTGGGTCTTATTGGAGGAATATATGGCATAGGGGGAGGAGCAATAATAGCTCCCTTCTGTGTATCAATTCTTGGACTCCCAGTATACACCGTGGCTGGGGCAGCTCTGGCGGGCACTTTTCTTACATCAATAGCAGGTGTCATTTTCTATACAATTCTTGCAGCAACTTCTATAGGGGCAAGTACCAATGTGTCGCCGGACTGGCTGCTGGGAGCGCTGTTCGGAGTAGGGGGCCTGTTGGGGACATATTGCGGGGCTTATGTACAGAAATTCCTTAAAGAGAAAATAGTTAAAGGTATAATGGCGACACTGGTGTTGTTTCTGGCTTTCCGTTATATAATTCAATTCTTCTTATAGTTCGGGGGGATTATATGTGCAAGGGAAAATCTGAGCATACAAACGAAGGAAGCGCGTCTGTTCCCCTGGAGAAATTAACCCAGCCAGGCATACTGTTGCTGCTTGTAAAAGACAAGAGCCATGGATACGAGCTGATACAGAAACTTAATCAGGTCGAATACATTGACGGGGAGTTGGAGGCGGCCACTGTATACAGGACCTTAAGGCGCATGGAACAGGACGGGTTAATTGAATCCAGATGGGAGCACGGTGAATTTGGGCCTGCCCGCAGGCAATACGAGATAACAGATTATGGCCGGGAAACACTTAAGCATTGGGCCGGCGGATTGAAGTCCAGGATGAAGCAAATTGAAACATTTTTAGAAAACTATTACGGCTTGATGGACTAGCCCCGGCGCATTGTGTAATCAATTGGGGGTATCAATATGTGCGTTGAAAATAATGAATTAAAAATACTTCATGCAGGTGCGCTGAGAAAGCCCATGAAGGAATGTGTCCAGATGTTTTGGAAGCGCTTTCCGGATGTTGAAGTATTGCTTGATTATTCCGGCTCCAGGGCTTGTGCCCGTTCTGTTTTGGAAGGAAAGAATGCTGATGTAATTGCCCTAGCCGATCCCCATGTTTTTGAGGATATGTTGGTTCCCCGGTATGTGGATGTTTTTTTTGTGTTTGCCACGGACCAGATGGTTCTGGCCTTTGATGATTTTTCACGAAAAAGCCGTAGTATAGATAACGAAAACTGGATGGAAGTATTGCTAGAGCAAGATATTTCTTTTGCCAGATCTGATCATAATCATGACCCCTGTGGATACAGGACGCTGATGTTATGGCAGTTGGCCGAAAAATACTATGAGCATAACGATCTTTTCAACAACCTCAATAGCAAATGCGAAACAAACTGGATCTATCCTAAATCTATTGATTTATGCGAGGCTCTTCTTGAAGGAAGGGTGGATTACGCCTTCATATATTCCTCGGAAGCAGAACAGTTTGGATTCAAATACCTGAAACTGCCGAACAAAATCAATTTGTCCAGCCCTGCCCACGCCGATTATTACGCCCAAGTAACTGTAACTCTGACGGACAGCAACGGAAGAGTTTCTTTGGTTAAGGGAGCTCCGATAGAATTTGCCGTGGCCATACCCAGGACAAGCGCAAACAAGGTGTTAGCAAATGAATTCATACGCATCCTTACCAGTTCAGACGGAGAAAAAGTGTTGGAAAGTTGCGGGTTGATTCCCTGTTAGGCTTTCTCTTTAATGTTTATGTTTATGAAAACAGATAAATTAAAAACCACATATAAGTAAAGCAATGCTTAGTGTAACATATTATCATATGGTATAATAAATGTATAAGTAAGGTGCCTGGCACCTGAAATGGGGTGACAAATAATGAAAAAAATATTGGGACTGGTTATATCGGAAAGACGGTTGGGAAATAGTGAAATTTTAACTAAAGAAATAATGGATAACATCCCCGAGCCCTGTAACAGGGAATTAATCCGGTTGACCGATCTTAACTTAAAGCCATGTAAGGCATGTTACCATTGCCTTCAGCCCGATACTTCCTGCAAAATGAATGATGATTTTAATTTTTTGATGGAGAAAATTAAAGAGGCTGACGCCTTAATTATCGCGGTACCGGTGTATTTCCTGGGGCCTCACGCTTACTACAAGTTACTAACTGACCGTATGTTAAGTGCCGGCCATCTAGCCAGGCATACTGCCGGTAAACCATGTTTGATAGTTGTATCTTACGGAATAAAGGGCTGGGAAGGTTATACCCGAACTGCAGCATTGGTTTTACCCAGGCTGCTGCAGATGAAAGTGGTGGGGTACTGGAAGGTACATGCTGCGTTGCCAGGGGAGAGTGTTTTAAATGAGCAAAACATTATTAAAACCGGTGAGTTAGGGGCAAACATATTTGACTTGCCCGTCTTACAGCCAAAACCGCTGGAGTGTCCTAATTGCGGTAGCGATTTATTTCGCTTTTTGTCCGGTACGGAGGCTGAGTGTCCTCTTTGCTCAAGTAGAGTAAAGCTCTCAGTTCAAAATGGAAATACCGTTTTCAATTTAATAGCAGAAGAACAGGCGAAACCCTGCCGCTTTTCGCCTGAGGGTATTGAAGAACACTTTTTACACTGGCTGATAAGCATGAAAGATAAATTTCTTGAGGTTAGGAGCCAGTTAAAGGAAGTGCAGAAACCCTACCTGGATAAAAAATGGTGGATTAAACCGTGAATAAGCCCGGACATCCGCTATTGATTAATTGGCGTAACTAGGGCTGCTTGCAGATCCTGGAGCCAGGAGACCTGCCAAGAAGATGTATTATGGAGGATAACGGTAAAGTCCCCGCCCATGACTATGGCTGGGGACTTTTTGTGTATCTCTTTGACAGTAGAAAGCACAAACGGGAGCCAATCCGGTTATCTACAAAAGTTTTTGACTGAATCTAATTTTTAATTGACAGAAAAAACATATTGGAATAATATATTAACATATATAGATATAACGATATGTAAATATGTGTTGGCAGGTGGTTTTATGAATGAAGCTATGAGTAATGTCTTAAAAGCATTATCAGACACACACAGGCAAAATATTTTAAAGCTCTTATCTGAGCAGGAAATGGGAGTGTGTGAGATTATAAATGTTATCGGGTTATCACAGCCGGCAGTCTCACACCACCTTAAAACGTTAAAGCAGGCCAACCTTGTTGCAACTGACAAGCAGGGTAAAATTGTTTTTTATTCACTTAACAAAGAGGGGCTTAGAGATTTTTTCAACCAGTTTCATTGTTTCTTGCAAGATCTTGCACTGTTTTCAGACGGCGACCCCAAGCCTTCTCAGTTAAGACAGAACCCAAATCTTTGTGAATTGCTTGGTTTTAGTAAGACTGTATGTGAGGAATAAATATTTAAATAGTGCAGGAGGTGAAAGTATGGCTGAGAAAGCTTCGGCAAAGCTATCATTACTGGACAGATTTTTGACAGTGTGGATATTCTTGGCTATGTTTATAGGTGTTGCTTTGGGTTATGCCGTACCTCAGGTAGCTGGTTGGCTTAATAGTTTTCAGGTCGGTACTACTTCTGTTCCAATTGCTATTGGCCTAATAGTGATGATGTATCCTCCGCTGGCCAGGGTTAAATACGAAGAGATCGGTAAAGTGTTTAAAAACGGCAGGGTGCTGACACTCTCGCTTATCCAGAACTGGATTATAGGCCCTGTTTTGATGTTTGTGCTGGCTGTCATCTTTTTGCGTAATTATCCGGAATATATGGCAGGGCTTATAATTATCGGTTTGGCCCGCTGCATAGCAATGGTCATAGTCTGGAATTCACTGGCCAAGGGAGACTCGGAATACGCAGCGGCGCTGGTTGCACTTAATTCTATTTTCCAGGTGCTTTTCTTCTCTGTCTACGCATACGTTTTCGTAACCTTATTTCCCCGGTGGCTTGGCATGGAATCAATGGAGGTACACATTTCCATGGCTGAAGTAGCGAAAAGCGTTGCCATATACCTGGGTATTCCCTTTATTGCCGGGGTTATAACCAGATTTATACTACTCCCGGCCAAAGGTAAGGACTGGTACGATAAAAAGTTTGTACCCAGCATAAGCCCTCTGGCCTTAATTGCTTTGTTATTTACTATAATTGTAATGTTCTCTCTGAAAGGCAATTATATCATATCGCTCCCACTGGATGTTCTAAGGATAGCAGCGCCGTTGCTGTGCTACTTTATAATAATGTTCTTACTGTCATTTTTCCTAAGTAAGAGGGCTGGCGTGAATTATGAGCAGTCTACCACACTGGCGTTTACGGCTGCCAGCAACAACTTTGAACTTGCAATTGCAGTAGCTGTTGCAGTTTTTGGGATTAATTCCGGCCAGGCTTTTGCCGCGGTTATTGGTCCGCTTATAGAAGTGCCGGTTATGATTGGCTTGGTTAATGTAGCGTTGGGCTTTAAACAAAAATACTTTACATCACGACATAGATTGATACATTAGTAAATGATAAAAAGGAGTTGGCCGGGCCAGCTCCCATAGAATTTCAGGAGTGAATGCTAAATAAATTCAACTTACTTAATAACTAAAAAGTGAGGTAAGAGGCTTTGGACATAAAGATACTTGGCTCCTGCTGCGGGCACGCGCAAAGATTGTTTGAAATGATTTCACAGTACTGCCAAAGTAACAATATCGAGGCAGATATAGAAATAACAGAAGATACTGTAGAAATTATGCAATACGGGATATTGTCCACGCCCGGGCTCGTGGTTAACGGTAAATTAAAGTTTAACGGCATTATTCCCAATGACAATAAAATACTAAACTACATTACGCAAGAAATAAAAAGGTAGGTATAAAGAAAATATGAAATTGGCTGTGATTTCTGACATACATAGCAATCTTTACGGACTTGAAGCCGTTTTAAAGGATATTGGGGAAAAGGGTGTAACAGATATTTTTTGCACCGGTGATTTAGTGGGCTACGGGCCTCGTCCCAATGAGGTTATAGACCTCATTAGAAAACTCAACATACCCACGGTTATGGGGAATTACGACGACGCCATAGGTAATCTGAGGCTTATGTGCGGGTGCGATTATAAAGACGAAAGATCATTACAACTGGCTGAGAAATCCCTTTTATGGACCAAGGATAATACCTCGGAAACCAACAAGCAGTGGCTAAGAGAATTATCTGAAGAAATCAGGATTATCTTTTCCGGGATGGAAATATTGTTTGTTCACGGCAGCCCCAGGGCTTTAAATGAGTATCTTTACGAGGATACACCGGAAAACTATATAAAAGATTTGCTTGATGAGGTTGGCGCCGATATACTGGTTTGCGGCCACACTCACCTTTCATATATAAAGAAAACCTCTGCCGGCTACATCGTCAACGCGGGCAGTGCCGGCAAGCCCAAACACGGCAATCCTAATGTAACTTACTTGGTACTGGAAGTTGCAGGCGGCGAATTGATAGGGCAAATAGTTGAGGTTCCGTATAACTACGAGGATGCCGCCAAAGAAATTGAGCAGGTGGGACTTCCCCGTGAGTTTGCAGAAATCATCAGAACAGGACGGACATGATTATTCTATAAACTGTAAATATTCGAAAGGGGGTGTATGAGAGAAATGGAAATAAAAGTACTCGGTACGGGTTGTTCCAAATGCCATGCACTGGAGAATATGGTAAAGGAAGTATTGGGTGAAACCGGCCTTACTGCTGAAATCAAAAAAATTACGGACATAAAAGAGATTGCGAGTCACGGTATAATGCTTACACCTGGTCTGGTAATCAACGGAAAAGTCAAGTCTGCAGGTAAAGTACTGAGCAAAAAAGATGTTAAAAAGTATATCGAAGAAGAAAAATAAGTGTGTCTTGCTAACATCAAAAAAAGATGATATTTTAATACTATGGTTAATAGTATTAAAATTGCTAAAGCCTTAAGCGACCCTATTCGCTACAAAATTCTGCAAATGCTGGCCCAAAAAGAAACTGGCTGCTGCTGCCCTTTGCCCGGCGAAGATGACCGCCGTCCGGGCCTGTGTAATTGTGAATTGATGGCTGAGTTCGGTATGATCCAGTCACGAGTTTCCTATCATATGAAAGAATTAATTGAAGCCGGTTTAGTAAACGAAGAACCACGGGGAAAGTGGAGAGTCTATTTTATTAACACAAAAACACTAAGAGAATATATACAACAGCTAAACCATGATTTTGCCTTAAAGTAATTTTTTTTAGCTTGTTATATCAAAATAAATTGATGTAGGGAGGACTACTTATGAGTGAAGATGTAAGGGAATTCGTCCGGAAAAATTATGCCCGGGCCATTACACAGAAAAACGGTTGCTGTGGAAATAGCGGTAGTTGCTGTTGTGGTGATCCGCTAAGCAATGCCAGTATGATTACAAGTGATTTATACCGGCTGGATGAGACGGAAGGCTTACCTCAGGATGTCGTTGCCGCCTCTTTTGGATGCGGAAACCCCACGGCCCTGGCCGAGCTGCATGAAGGAGAAGTGGTTTTGGACCTGGGCAGCGGAGCCGGACTGGATGTGCTTTTGTCCGCACGGCGGGTAGGTTCCAGCGGCAAAGCTTACGGCCTTGACATGACCGATGAAATGCTGGCCGAGGCCAGGGCCAATCAGGTTAAGGCTGGTATAAGCAATGCGGAGTTCTTAAAAGGGCATATAGAGGATATTCCCTTGCCTGATAATACGGTAGATGTGCTTATATCCAACTGCGTCATTAACTTATCCGCAAACAAAGACAGGGTACTTCAGGAAGCCTACCGGGTGTTAAAACCCGGTGGCCGGTTTGCCGTTTCAGACATCGTGCTGACCAGGCCCCTACCTCAGAAGCTACAACAGGACTTAATGGCCTGGGCAGGTTGTGTGGCCGGCGCCCTTCTGGAAGAGGAATACAGGGAAAAACTTGCCAAAGCCGGTTTTACAGACATCGAAGTGCAGGTAACCAGAGTTTATGACTTAACAGGTCCGTCGGCGGCGTCGATTGTTCCAGGACTTTCTGCAAATGAGCTCTATGAGTTAAATGGATCGATAGTAAGCGCATTTATAAGGGCCAGGAAATAAGACGTATGCTGTTAGACGTAGTTAAAACAGATTAACCAAACCGATAAATGGGATCTTTAATATTTCGGCAAAAAAAGGTTTTCTTAAATGGATAACGAATAAAGTATAATTAACAGCGAACGACCAGGAGTCGTTTAATCTTTTTAATTGTTTCATCTGAAATATGCCACGAAGGCACAGCTCTGTAAGAAACGAGCCATTCTTCGAGGTTTTTGTTTTTATATGGGAAATCCATATGGTAATAAAATACTACACACATAGCCACGAAGGCGCTTCCTTCCCTCGAAGGGGTGTCTTTTGTGGCTTTTTGTTTGTATCGGAAGGGGGTAATGGATAATTATGGTATAAGCAAAAGGAAGACGCGGATAACAAAAGTCAGTATAAGAAGCTTGCTTTTAAATGGTCTCAAATAAGAAAAAAGGGGAGAGATGAAAATTGGCTAACAAGAAACCTTTATTAAACACAGTATTATTGCTCGTGTTGCTTATTACATTTGTTGCAGGCTGTTCATCGACGAAGAGTGTTCATGAAAACCCTGATAAGAATGAACTGGTGCTCGCCGTCCACGGCGAGTCAGAAACCGGCTATGATCCCACCACAGGCTGGGGCCGCTACGGTTCACCTCTTTTCCACAGTACGCTGCTCACCCGTGATAATGACCTCAAAGTTGTCAACGACCTTGCTACCAATTATGAGGTAAGCGATGATGGCCGGACATGGACTGTAACTATACGTAATGACGCAAAGTTTTCAGACGGCAAACCGGTTACGGCGGCTGATGTGGCATACACCTATGAAATGGCCGCAAAAAGCGGATCGGTGGTCGATCTCACTGTGATGGAGAGCGTAAAGGTTCTAAACGACCACACGGTGGTGTTTGCTCTGAAGAATCCGCAGTCGACATTTGAAAATCTGCTCATAGCCACCGGGATTGTTCCAAAGCATGCTCACGGAAAGGATTACGCCCAGAAGCCGGTTGGCTCAGGTCCCTATAAACTTGTGCAGTGGGATAGGGGGCAGCAGCTGATTGTAGAGGCCAATCCAAATTATTATGCTACCAAACCGTTCTTTAAGAAGATTACATTTCTGTTCCTGGATGAAGACGCGGCCTTTGCTGCTGCAAAGGCCGGGAAAGTTGACGTAGCGGTGGTTCCGCCGGTTCTGGCCAAGCAAAAGGTTCCCGGTATGCGTCTCCTGGCTGTTGACAGCGTCGATAACCGTGGAATAATGTTTCCCGTGGTGCCGTCCGGTCACAAAGACAAGGAT
This sequence comes from Peptococcaceae bacterium BRH_c4b, assembly GCA_000961595.1. Taxonomy (GTDB): domain Bacteria; phylum Bacillota; class Desulfotomaculia; order Desulfotomaculales; family Desulfocucumaceae; genus Desulfocucumis. The sequence continues at coordinate 109,877 of LADO01000058.1, read as the reverse complement.
GGTTATCCAGTCGGCAACGACGTAACAGCCGATGTTGCTATTCGCAAGGCTATTAATATCGCCATCAACAGGAATGATCTGGTTAATGGTGTGCTGGAAGGCTTTGGCACACCGGCATATACTGTATGCGACAATTTGCCCTGGTGGAACCCGGAAACGGTCATAAAGGACGCTGACCCCGAAGGGGCAAAGAAATTACTTGCCGACGCAGGCTGGAAAGACGCCGATGGCGATGGCGTCCTGGAAAAAGGAAATATTGAGGCAAAGTTCACGCTGCTATACCCGTCCAGCGACCAGACCCGCCAGTCACTGGCCCTGGCAGTGACAGATATGGTAAAACCACTTGGTATTTCCATCAATGTTGTGGGGAAAAGCTGGGATGAAATCAAGACCATGAATCATGCCAATGCGGTACTTTTTGGCTGGGGAAGCCACAACCCGCTGGAGATGTACAATCTGTACAGCAGCAAAACTCGCGGAATAGAACATTTTAATGCAGGTTTTTATAGTAATCCGGTAGTGGACGATTACATGGACAAGGCACTTGGCACGACCAATAAGGACCAGGCGCTGGAGTACTGGAAGAAGGCTCAGTGGGACGGTAAAACAGGTGTAAGCGCCGTGGGAGATGCACCATGGGCGTGGCTGGTGAACCTGGATCACTGCTATTTCATCCGGGATGGCCTGAACACCGGCAAACAGAGAATAGAACCGCATGGACACGGCTGGCCCATCACCGCCAACATTGTAGAGTGGCGCTGGAATGAATGAGTTTAGGGAATAGGGAGAGTGAGTGCGTATGGGAAGCGCGTTGATTTACATCGGTCATAAAAGCGTAAGGCTGGCAGTGCTGCTGATTGCGCTGTGCGCCATCACCTTCTGGCTTGTAAGCCAGTCGCCTATTGATCCGGTTCAGGCATACGTCGGCGCCGACATGATGCGGGTAGGTCCCGAGCAGCGGGCGGAGATTGCCGAGTACTGGGGGCTGAACGCACCGCCGCTGGAGAGATTTGTACGCTGGGGCTCTGCGGTGGTTCACGGCGACTTCGGTACCTCGATGATTTTTCGCAGGCCAGTCATTGATGTGATCCAGGAGCGTTTTACTGCTTCACTTGTACTGATGGGAGCGGCCTGGGTGTTCTCCGGGGTGTTGGGGTTTGTGCTGGGCATTATAGCGGGCGCAAGGCAAGGCACCTGGATCGACCGTCTCATCAAGTGTTACTGCCTCACCCTGGCCTCCACGCCTGCGTTCTGGCTGGGGCTTTTGCTGCTTATTGTTTTTGCCGTGTGGCTTGGCTGGGCGCCGGTGGGGCTGGGGGTTCCCATGGGTGTGCCTGCCGATGAAGTGACCCTTGGCGACCATCTGAGACACATGATCTTACCTGCAGTTACATTGAGCATCATCGGCGTGGCAAACGTGGCCCTGCATACCAGGCAAAAACTCGTAAACGTACTGGCCAGCGATTATGTGCTGTTCGCCCGGGCCAAGGGTGAGTCGGAGCCGGCCATACTATGGCGGCACGGCATGCGCAACGTGGCCCTGCCTGCCATTACTTTGCAGTTCGCGTCTTTAAGCGAGTTGTTCGGCGGTTCCGTACTGGCGGAACAGGTTTTTTCATACCCTGGACTCGGGCAGGCCACTGTGGCGGCAGGTTTACGGGGAGACGTGCCGCTTTTGCTGGGCGCTGTTATCTTTAGTGCACTGTTTGTATTTACCGGAAATCTGCTTGCGGACATCATTTACCGCTTTGTGGATCCCCGGATTAGACTGGGGGGGTCAGTATGAGCTACACAGACACAACAATCAACCAATCACACATTAGCCAACTGCCGAGGCTTAATCGCCGGCAGATCACGGTGCTTGTCATGGCGATTGCTGCTGCGCTGTTGCTCGGGGTGGTAATTGGAGGGTTTCTCCTGAGCAACGAGAAACTGATGACAAATTTTGAGGAACGAAGCTTGTCGCCCTCCATTGAGCATCCCTTCGGTACGGATTGGCTTGGCCGGGATATGTTCGCCCGCTCCCTGAAGGGACTGACTGTAAGCCTCGGCGTTGGAATGCTGGCTTCTACCGTAAGCGTATTTTTTGCTCTCACCCTTGGTTTGGCCGCCGCTACCATGGGCAGGACTGTTGACGGCGCTGTCACATGGCTTGTAGATATTTTCCTCGGCCTGCCGCATATCGTGGTGCTCATCCTCATCGCTTTTGCGATGGGTGGCGGGACTAGGGGAGTAATTATTGCAGTCGCCATCACGCACTGGCCCAGCCTTGCGCGGGTCATTCGTGCCGAAGTGTTACAGCTTCGAACCTCGGAATATGTACAATTATCTCGCCGGCTCGGCAGGTCCCGCTGGTGGATAGCCACGCGACATTTACTGCCGCATCTGGTGCCGCAGCTTCTCGTGGGCCTGGTGCTGCTGTTTCCGCATGCCATACTGCATGAGGCTGCCATCACCTTCCTTGGCTTTGGATTGTCCCCCCATCAGCCTGCAGTTGGCGTTATACTGTCGGAATCGATGCGGCATCTATCAACCGGGCAGTGGTGGCTGGCACTTTTTCCTGGTCTTTCCCTGCTGGTGATGGTGCGGGCCTTCGATGCCCTTGGTGACAACTTGCGGTTGCTTATCGACCCGCACACCGCACAGGAGTAAGGTAGTAATAAAACGACCAGACAGTAAAGGAGAAAAATGATGTCTAACCAAACAGCTGTTTCGCAAAACACATCAACCACAATACCGGAAGCGTCAACCGGAGGCACTATGATGCCGCTCCTCGATGTGCGGGATCTTTCGGTGTCGTTTGTGCAATATACAGGCGGTCTGCAGATGAGATTTCTAACGGTTATCACCAGCCTCAGCCTTACTGTCCGGCCCGGCGAGATCCTCGCAGTAGTGGGCTCCAGTGGCTCCGGTAAGAGTTTGCTGGCCCACGCCATCCTTGGTATTTTGCCAAATAACGCCCGGATATCCGGAACCATGCTTTATGTAAATGAAGACCTTACACCTGAGCGACAGATGTCACTGCGGGGGAGGGAGATCGCTCTGGTGCCGCAGTCGGTAAACTTTCTCGACCCCCTCATGCGGGTGGGGTTTCAGGTTCGCTCGGCTGCGCACGGCAGTGAAGCCGCCAAGGCACAGCGCCGGGTTTTTGACCGGTATCACCTGGCAGATCAGGTGAAAGGGCTATTTCCTTTCCAACTCTCGGGTGGCATGGCCCGGCGGGTGCTGGTTGCCACTGCAACCATAAGCGATGCCCGGCTGGTCATAGCTGATGAGCCTACGCCGGGTTTGCATCCGGCAGTAGTTAAGGAAACTTTGAATCACTTGCGGGAACTGGCCGACGAGGACCGTGCAGTAATGCTCATAACCCACGATATAGAAGCTGCGCTTACCATTGCTGATCGCATTGCCGTCTTTTATGCAGGCACCACCGTTGAAATAGCTTTAGTGGCAGACTTTACGGATAATGGTGAGGCTCTGCGCCATCCGTACAGCAAGGCCCTGTGGAGAGCACTGGCGAAAAACGAATTCGTGGCAACACCAGGTGCCCAACCATCACCGGATGCGCTGCCGCCGGGATGCCTTTTTCAGCCGAACTGCAAAATAGCTACACCCGAATGTGCATCTGTACGACCCAAGGAGCGTGAGTTGCGGGGTGGAATGGTGAGGTGTATCCATGCCGCTTGAAGCACGTGGAATTGGTTTTCGTTACGAGTCCGGTCAGTGGGTATTGCGTGGGGTGGACATAAAACTGGAACCTGGCGAAATAGTTGGTCTCACCGGCCCCAGCGGACTTGGTAAAACAACACTGGCACGCATTCTTGCCGGTTACGAACGTCCCCTTGAGGGCAACGTGGAACTGGACGGGAATCCCCTGCCTGCAACCGGATACAACCCTGTGCAGCTCGTATTCCAGCATCCCGAGAAAGCGGTTAATCCTCGCTGGCGCATGTGTGACATCCTCACTGAGGGCTGGGAACCCAATGATGATCTGCTCACATCGCTCAGTATTGAAAAAGGGTGGTTCAGCCGCTGGCCCAACGAGCTGTCAGGTGGCGAGCTGCAGCGATTCTGTCTGGCGCGGGCGCTTGGACCACAGACCCGCTACCTTATTGCAGATGAGATAACCGCTATGCTAGATGCTATTACACAGGCACAAATCTGGCATGTGGTGCTTGACCTTGTGCATAAGCGCAACCTGGGAGTGCTTGTTATTAGTCATGATGGGCCTCTTTTAAAGCGTTTATGCAACAGAGTCACTGAGCTGAAATCTGAAATGGGATAGCCAGGCAAAATTGCCCCTGTTAAATCTCAACTAATTTCAATATTAATTCAGACTATGCTCACGGCCCCATCAAAACTGACGGCTGTCAAAGAAGGGCAATAAATTTTCCAGTCTAATCTTTGAAGTGTGACATTACCAAATCTCCAAATTGGGTGTAATATATATATAGTGTTTTAACCGACTGATCTGTCAGTCATGTGGATAACCTAGGGAGAGTAGATTCAGTAATCGGGGTTGTCACATTGGTTTATAAATTGAACAATCCAAGGAGGTGAATTTGATGTTCGTAGTAACGGTGGATGCTGATAAGTGTGAGGGCTGCAGCGAATGCGTCGACAACTGTCCGGCCTCCGTGCTGGAAATGGCTGACGGCAAGGCTTCCGTAGCTAATGGCGATGACTGCCTTGGCTGTGAGACCTGCGTTTCAGTTTGCCCTTCCGGAGCTGTGACTCTCGAAGAACAGTAAGCTTGCTGACTGTCATGTACACTTTGGGATACAACCATTGTGAATTATTTACTGCCTGTGGTATTTAGCCACAGGCAGTAAATAATTGTTTACATTCAGGATATAAGATTTACCCGGAGCCATCCTAAGGCTGGCGGTAAATTTGGGTCAACTTGCTTATGTGCTCTTTTTCCTGTTGAATAAGCTTTTCAATAATATCCTTGCCGGTGTCATCCACCATATTTTTAAACTCCTGGAATATCATTATCGAGTCCTTCTCAAAACGGAAGGCAATAGCTAGAGCCTCCCTGAATGTTTGTATGCCGTCAACCAGATCTTTCACTTTGTGCAGATTAAATACGTGGCTGTCAATGATGGATTTTATGTAATCCCTATATTCTCCCACGTAGCTTTCATTGGGAACCACATCCCTGGCAAGGCTCTCGCCCAGCTTTTCAAAATCCTTGACGTGCCGGGCTTCCTCCTCTGCCAGGTAAATGAAGGTTCTTTTGGCGTCTGGATCATCTACCTTAGCCAGAGCCTTTTCATAAAAGAGCCTGCCGTTTTTCTCAATTTCCACCGCCAGTTTGACAATTTCATCTCCGGTAAATTTCAATATGCTCCAGGCCATAGTTTTCCACTCCTCTTTATTTAATTATAGATATTCAGTATTTTTATCATCTTCAACAAGTTCAAACTCCTCTTTGGGAGCTCCGCATACCGGACACTCATCCGGAGGTTCCTCGCCCTGGTGGATGTAACCGCAAACCTTGCAGCGCCACTGTTTGACAGCGTTTTTGGCGGCCTCAATAGGTGCGGGGGCTGGCCCCGGCTTCACCGCAGAGTTTTTTGTCTGGCGATAGTAGGCATAAGTCAAGGGTTCCTTTTCGCTCTTAACCCCGCCTTCCACCACATCACCCACGAACATGGTGTGGGTTCCCATATCCACCGAAAGTTGGGGGTCCACCCTGCATTCCATGTAAGAGATGCATTTATCTATTACCGGGGCTCCGGTAACACCGGTGGTATACTCAATACCCTGGAATTTATCGGCTTCCCGGCCAGAGCGGAAACCAAAGTTACGCACCATATCCATATGTTCCTGACCGAGAACACAGACCGAAAAAAATCCGCTGTTTCTTATGTATTCATGGGTCAAATTGTTTTTATTAACACCAATTACAACCCTCATCGGTGCGCTGGTGATCTGGAACACAGTATTGCAAATCTGTGCGTTTATCATGCCGCCACTAAGTGAGCCCACCACGAACAGCCCGTACGATATTCTGAAAAGGGCCGGCTCAATCCGTTTTTTATCCTCGGCACTAAGTTCGTTAATAGCCGGAACAGCATTTTTCTCTTCGTCCGTTTCAAGCGGGGAGAGGTCCACCAGTTCGGATTTATCCGCCGGAGCTCCGCATCTGAGACAATGTTCCGGAGGGTTTTCATCCTCGTGCAGCCATCCGCAGACTGTGCATCTCCATATTTTCATACATGATTCACCTTCAAATCATCTTTATATGGTTCTTTTATGGGCTTATTTAAGCTATAGTTGCATTATAAAAAAGAAATCTTAACATAACTTTACTAAAAGCTTAAAATTTTATTAAATTCAAAACAATAAATATTTTTTAATAAAAACGTAAGCTTTTGGAAAGAAGCCTGTAATTGTTGAGTTTTATAATGTGAAATTAAAAAGGTTTAGCATAGGGCAGAACCATTAAATACCATTTGCGCCACGGACTGCAAATTAACCCATGCATAAGCCCTGGAAGAATTCCGGGGCTTTAAATTCTCAAGCTAAACTGGTTATGCGACAAACTATAATGGAAACACTTTTGAGGAGGACCGCCAAATTGGCATGCCACAGAGCGGATGGCTGTACCCCTTAGATCCCTTTAGCCTGTCAGGCTTGAAATTCACGCAGTCGGCGAAGGAGTCCGAAGCACTAAACAACATAAGAGGAGCCATCATTTTTTCGGCCTGGGAAGGTGATTCGAATGCATATTATAGTTTGCGTAAAACAGGTACCCGATACTACTGAAGTGAGGATTGATCCCGAAACCAATACATTAGACCGCTCCAGCGCGCCTGCCATTATAAACCCTTACGACAGTCATGCGGTAGAGGAGGCAGTGCGGCTCAAGGAACAGTTTGGGGGGAAGGTAAGCGTTATCTCCATGGGCCCGTTCAGCGCCGTGGAGGCTATAAAAAAATGCATCGCCCTTGGGGCTGATGATGGATATTTATTAAGTGATAAAAAGTTCGCGGGTTCGGACACGCTGGCAACAAGCTATATTTTAGCCTTGGGTATCATGAAAGTTTGCCAGCGGAAACCCTACGATCTCATCTTTTGCGGCAAACAGGCCATTGACGGAGATACCGCCCAGGTGGGGCCGGGAATTGCCAGAAGATTGGGGATACCCCAGTTGACCTACGTAAAAAACATATCGTCAGTTAATCCTGAACAAAAGGAAGTAAAAGTTCACCGCAAACTGGATGAGGGCTATGAGGTGGTAACAGCCAAAATGCCCTGTCTCATTACTGTTGAAAAAGAAATAAACCAGTTGAGATATTCTTCCCTGCCCGATATGTTGCGGGCTGCCCGGTATCAACCCAGCATTTACGGGGCTCTAGACCTGAATGCGGACCCGCTGATGATGGGGCTGAAAGGCTCACCAACTTCGGTGCTAAAGATTTTTGTACCAACACAACGCGGCCAGGGAGAAATATTAAGCGGGGACGGTCAAATCGTGGTAAATCAATTGATCAACGGTCTTTCCAGTAGGCTAGCTCAGAATATCTGAAGCCGGAGGTGATAAAAAGTGGCGGTAAATATATCAAAAGCATGCATTGGCTGCCAGGCATGTATCTCAACCTGCCCTTACGGCGCGCTTTATATGAATGATGAAGGGCTGAGCCGGGTGATTACTGATAAATGCGTGGAATGTGGTAAGTGTATTGAAAACTGTCCCGTAAGCGCCATAGAATTGCCGGCTGCCGCCGGAAGACCGGCGGCTGAAGATGTAGCTTTACCTGGCGGCGCAGCAGGGCCGGACAGGTCCGTCGGGCTGGAAACTCCTCTGTCCGGCGATATTGCCCGCAACCAGGGGGTATGGGTATTTGTTGAGCAAAGGGAAGAGCAAGTAGCGCCGGTATCCCTTGAATTGCTCGGCGCAGGACAGGAACTGGCTAAAAAACTTGGCGTTGAGCTTTCCGGGGTACTGCTGGGGAACCAGGTGTCAGGTCTGGTAGATAAGCTTTATACTTACGGGGCTGACAGGATTTATCTGTTGGACCACCCCGTTCTCCAGTACTACCGGACGGAAGCCTATATGCGAGTTTTTGTTAAATTAGTTAAGGAATACTTGCCGGAAATAATATTAATAGGTGCCACTACTACCGGTCGGGATCTTGCCGCAGCCGTGGCAACAGAGTTACGTACAGGTTTGACTGCTGACTGCACCGGCCTGGATATTGATCCCCGGCAGCGCCTGCTGCTGGCTACACGGCCGGCTTTTGGCGGTAACATTATGGCTACAATTGTTTCCAAGAAGCACCGCCCGCAAATGGCCACTGTACGCCCCAAAGTAATGAAAATGGGCAAACCGGTGCCTGGATGCCGGGGCGCTTTGGTCCGCCCGGAGATAGAGCTAAAAGAATCGGAAATGTTAACCAGGGTTTTAGAAATAGTTAAAGAGCAGGGTGACCAGATCAATATCCAGGATGCCGAAATGATTGTGGCCGGGGGGCGGGGCCTGGGAGACCGGGACAGTTTCAGGAAGATTTGCTTCGGGCTGGCCGGTGCAATCGGTGCCCGGGTAGGGGCGTCACGGGCAGCCGTGGAGGCAGGCTGGATCGAACAAAAATATCAGGTGGGGCAAACAGGTGTTACTGTTGCACCTAGAATATATATTGCCCTGGGAATTTCCGGGGCCATTCAACATTTGGTCGGCATCAGGGGCTCGGATATCATCATAGCCGTTAACAACGACCCGGAAGCCCCTATTTTTAAGGAGTGCACTTACGGAATTGTTGGAGACCTTTTTAAGATTGTACCACTGTTGAAGGAACCGCTTAAAGAATTGTTGGAACAGATAAAAACTGATTTGAATAGAGGCCAGGAGGTGATTAACTGTGCCGGATAAATTTGATGCCATTGTAGTGGGAGCAGGGGTGGCCGGCCTGGCCGCCGCTTACAAAATGGCCCAGGAAGGCCTGTCCGTTGTAGTAATAGAGCGGGGGGACTACCCCGGGGCGAAAAACGTCATGGGCGGGGTATTATACCGCGCTATGACGGAGGAGTTGATACCGGAATTTTGGAGGGAAGCTCCCCTGCAAAGGCCGGTGGTGGAACAGCGGTTCTGGCTGATGGACAGCCAGTCGGCAGTTACCACAGGCTATAAAACGAAGGAATGGGCCATGGAGCCGTATAACTGCTTTACGGTTTTCAGGAGTCAGTTTGATCAATGGTTCGCCCGAAAATGCACTGAAGCCGGGGTAGTAATCATTAATGAAACACTGGTTGAATCCTGCATTATGGAAAATGACCGGGTCGTAGGTGTACGCACCGGCCGGCCCGAGGGTGATCTTTACGCCAATGTAGTGGTCCTGGCTGATGGGGTTAATTCAATGTTAAGCAGGCAGTTGGGCTTCCATAAAGAATGGGAGCCCCGGCAGGTAGCCCTGGCTGTGATGGAAGAACTTAAACTGCCCTCCGAAGTAATTGAGGAGCGCTTTAATCTTGATCCGGGTATGGGGGCCACCATTGAAATATATGGGGATAGTACCCTGGGCCTGGTGGGAACAGCATTTATTTATACCAACAAGGAGCATATTTCCATCGGCGTTGGCACACTGCTGTCCCAGGTCAGGCAATTAAAAGTGCGTCCTTATGAACTTCTGGAATACCTGAAGAGCCACCCGATGGTGCGTCCCCTGATTAAAAAAGGGGAGCCGGTGGAATACTACGCTCATTTAGTTCCCGAGGGGGGCTACAAAGCCATCCCTAAACTGGTGGGGAACGGTGTAGTAGTGGTGGGTGATGCCGCCCAGTTAGTCAACGGTATGCACCGGGAAGGCAGCAATTTGGCCATGATCTCCGGGCGCCTGGCGGCCGAGGCGATTATCATGGCCTATAAGATCGGTTCATTTGAGGCCAGGGATCTCTCGCCATACGAGGAGAACTTGCGGAACAGCTTCGTTATGAAAGATTTGAAGAAATATAAAAATGCTTCGCACCTGCTGGAAGTGAATCCCCAGTATCTTAATGAATATATTCCGGCTACCAATATGGCCTTACATGAAATGCTAACGGTGGACGGAATGAGTAAACAAGAAAAACAAAAAGCAATCATCAAACGGGCTTTAAGCCGGAAATCCCTGTTCTCCCTGGGCAAGGATGTATATAAAGCTTGGAAGGCGATGAAATAATGAATTATAAACTGACAAAAAATATGAAAGCACTTGATATAGAGATAAATATAGATAATAAGCTCTTTTTAAACCGCTGGAAACCGGATCGGGAATCCCACCTGGTTGTGGTTGATCATTCGGTTTGCGCCGGCAAGTGCCCCGGCAAAGATTGTACATTCTTTTGCCCGGCAAGAGTTTATGAATGGAGAGACGGAAGGATAGCTGTGGGATTTGAAGGGTGCCTGGAATGCGGCGCCTGCAGGATTGCCTGCCCCCAAGGCAATATTCGATGGCGTTACCCCCGGGGCGGTTACGGTGTACAATTCAGGCTGGCTTAGCGCAAAATGAAAGAAATAAAATAGCTATATATAAAAAGGGCTGAGGATTTCACCGCAAGCCCTTTATTTAATTTCCAACATTTTTTTATGCAGGTGGGTTTTATCGTAGAGGAAAAACGGTGGTTTTAACAGAAACGTTTTAGTTGCGTGGATTACAGCCGAAAGGAAATGAACCCCCAAATGAATTCCAAGAAACTGACGACTTGCTTTGCGCCCGCAGAACGGGCGCCGAACGAGCATATTGCACAACAAGTAAGGGTTGCGGAAGATTTATTCGGGGCCTGTAGTTTTTTTGACGCACTTCCATACGTTGTAATGGTTCTCAACCACAACCGCCAGGTAATCCTTTGTAACCGGGGTCTGCTGGACTTACTGGGAGTCGGAGATTATGAATCGGTAAAAGGCCTTCGTCCGGGAGAACTGCTACGCTGTATCCACGCCTGTGAGATGGCCGGTGGTTGCGGGACCACCGAATTTTGCCGTACCTGTGGAACTATGAACGCCATCCTGGAAAGTCAGTCTGGACATAAAGCTTACCATGAGTGCCGGGTCCTGGTCAATAACGATGCGGGATTGGAAGCGCTGGATCTAGGGGTGACAGCCATGCCGATCCGGCTCAGCAACGAAGAATTTACTGTACTGTCCATAGTGGATATCAGCGACAAGAAGCGGCGGCACAACCTGGAGCGCATTTTCTTCCATGACGTGATGAATACGGCCGGAGGCTTAATGGGCCTGGCCGAGTTACTGGAAAAAACGGTCGATCCTGTTCTTGTCAAAGAGTTTATACTTGACATTCAATCATCGGCGAATATGCTGGTGGAACAAATACGGGAACAACGCGATTTGATATTGGCTGAAAACAATGAACTCAAGGTTAACATGGTACCATTGCGATCTTTAAATTTATTGTCCGAAGTGGCCGCACATTGCGCCGTCCATGAGACTTCCCGGGACCGGCAGATCCTGATTGACCAGGCAGCAAAGAATGTGGTTTTCACCAGCAACCCGCAGCTGCTTCACCGGGTACTGGGAAACATGTTGAAAAACGCCCTGGAAGCGTGCAGAGCCGGTGAGGTGATCTGGTTGGGCTGCCGGCTCCAAGACGGGCAGGTTGAATTTTGGGTGAACAATCCGGGAGTTATGCCACAGGAAGTCCAACTGCAGCTTTTCCAGAGATCCTTTTCGACCAAGGGGAACGGTCGCGGACTGGGTACTTACAGTATGAAATTGCTCACCGAGCGTTACTTGCACGGGTCCATTACCTTCACGGTGTCGGAAGAGGAAGGGACTACGTTTTTCGCAAGGTTTCCTGGCAATATCCAGGCTACTGGATATAATGAGAGACCCTGAACTCTAAAACACCATGATCAACATGTCAACAGGAAGGGGTGGCGAGTTGCAAACAGTCATGTTGTTAAAAGAACGATTACTGGCCGGTGAACGGAGCATTCAAAAAATAGCTGCCTGGCTTTTGTTTCTTCTGCTTCTGAATTTCCTGGCAGGCAAGTATTATACGGTTGTTTCGGGGGAGGTCTATCCCGGCATCCATCTGGTTATGGAGTTTGCCACTGTTATTGTGGCGGTTAGCGTTTCTCTGATTAGTTGGTATGACTACAAGTACAAGTACGAACTGCGGATGTTGATCCTGTCCCTGACCTTCTGCGTAGTGGCAATAGTCGAATTTGCCCATTCCTTTTCATATGCCGGTATGCCTGATTTCATTACGCCCAACTCTCCCAATAAAGCCTCTACTTACTGGGTCATTGCAAGACTTTTACTTAGCACCGGATTGCTTGCGGCAGTTTTTAGCAATAATAAAATTAAAATTATACGCAAATCGGTTTTAATCCTGGCCCTATTTGCTCTAGTAAGTCTGGGGTTAATTGTCGCCGTTGCTTTTTACCTGTCCTATCTTCCAGCCATGTATGATTCAGTGGCAGGAAGCCAGACCGGTGTCAAAATAGCTTTGGAATACGTGGTTATGACCATGCTGGGGCTGGCGGCAATTCGATTGCTGCTGAGAAAGGAACCGGACAGACAGGATTTTTACCTGTGCCTGGCCCTGATCACCGGAATAATGAGCGACGCCGCCTTTACTTTATATGCCAGTGTCTATGACACCTATAATTTACTTGGGCACATATACTTAGTGGCATCCTTTGCCTTTATTTTTAAGGCCCTGTCGGAAGAAGCGGTGGGCATGCTTTACGAAGCCAACAGTACACTGAAAAGGCAAAGGGAGATGCTTGCCGAAACCAATCGCCAGCTTCAGGAGGCAGACCGCCTGAAGGATGAGTTTCTTGCCAATACCAATCACGAACTGCGTTCCCCGCTGACGGCCATTATCGCATTTACCGAGCTTTTGCTGGATAATAGCACGGGGAAACTAAACGACTTGCAAAGAGATTACATTAATGAGATAAACGACAGCGGTAAGGAATTGCTTGGCAGGATTAACGGTTTTTTGGACCTTTCCAAAATCGCCGCGGGCAAGACTGTCCTGTACAGGGAGCATTTTGAGGTTGATGAACTGATTAAAGATATATTTCGACGGATGAAGCCCCTCTTTAACAATAAGGGGGTAACCCTGGAAGTTGCCCGGAATACAAATCAACTTCTGGTTTGGGCCGACAAGGAAAAATCCGGACAGGTATTAACCAACCTCCTTTCTAATGCTTTGAAATTCACCGCGCCGGGGGGGAAGGTGTTAGTGGAGTCTAATTCTGGTCTCCCAGAGCGGAATGTTACTATCACTGTAAGAGACACCGGCATTGGCATTGACATACGGGAACAGGAAAAAATTTTTCAACCTTTTCATCAGGTGGACGGCAGCAACGCGAGGAAGTACGGTGGTACGGGAATAGGGCTGACCCTTGCCAGGCAACTGGTGGAACTGCAAGGCGGCACCATCAGGGTTTCCAGTCAAAGGAATGACGGCAGCATTTTCACTTTTACCTTGCCAGCGGAATATAACTGAGCCTTGGGTTCGGAATGGAACGGGACCTTAAAGGCTGTTAGCGAGATAAACAAAAGATTTGGGGAAGGCTGGTTAAACAATGCCATATCGTATTTTAGCGGTTGACGACGATCCGAAAATATTGAAAATTCTGTTGCACTCGCTAGGTAAGGAGGGTTTTGAAGTGCTTACCGCCGCTAATGGTGAGGAAGCCCTGCAAAAAGCCAGACAGTTCCCTCCCGACCTGGTGGTGCTGGACATCATGATGCCCGGAATGGATGGTTTTGAGACCTACCAGAAGTTAAAGGCCCAGCGGGAGGTTCCGGTGATCATTTTATCGGCCAGGACGGACGAGGTGGACAGGGTAGTAGGATTCCGGATGGGAGTAGATGACTACCAGACCAAGCCATTTAGTCCCACGGAATTAGCCCTACGGGTAAAAGCGATTTTAAGAAGGCTGGAAGAGAAAAATGTACAACCAGAACAGGTTTTAACCTTTGCTGGATTGATCCTGGACTACGGCAAGCGCCTGGTCATGGTCGACGGCAGTAAGGTTGAACTCACCCCGAAGGAATTTGAATTGCTCTGGCTGATGGCCTCCAACTCCAACCGTGTATTTACCAAGGCCCACTTGCTGGACAAGATCTGGGACAGTTCCTTTTTGGGCGATGAGAACACTGTTACCGTTCATATCAGGCGATTGCGGGAAAAAATCGAAAGGGACCCTTCCAAACCGGTATATATTAAAACGGTTTGGGGTACTGGATATAAATTTGAGTTTGAAGGATAACACGTTTACGTGTCAACAAAGGCGAAGGTACATCCCGGCGTCTTTTATATTGTAATAGATTATTAAGATTTTCGTAATTGGACCGTAATCAGCGCGAACTATAATTGTCTTATAAGTTGGGGACATTCCTTCGTGAGACTTATTAAAACGTTAGGATTTTAGATTACCCAAGAAGGTGTGTCCCCTAACCTTATACGGGGGTGAACTCCATGAAACAGGACGAAGGGCCGGAAAAGCCAGCCGGTCTATCCAGGGAACATTTAGAGGAACATTACAGGCTTTATCCGGCGGCACATCAAGTAAAAATAAAAGAGATTGAAGCTCGGCTGCTCAGAACAGATACGGCTTGTGTGGACACCACCTACTGCCCCCTGCGTTCCTTGAAAAAAGAATACGCTTACGCCCTGAACTCTGTCAGGCTGCATGATTATTATCTCGGGAACATCGGGGAAGCAGGTTCAAAACCCTCTCCTGAGATGTTGAGCATGCTGGAACGGGACTTTGGTTCCAGGCAGGAGTGGGAGAAGCAGTTTATCGCCCTGGCCACGTGTTCAAGAGGATGGATAGTGCTGGGATTTGACCTGAAAGAAGGCGTATTGCGAAACTTCTTTTCCGACGATCACTCCGAGGGGGTGTGGTCGGTATTGCCATTGCTGGTGCTGGACGTTTACGAGCACGCCTATTACTCTGTTTTCCCCTCCCGGAGCGATTATATAGAAACTTTTTTTAAATATCTATACTGGGAGATAGTGAATCGTAGACTTACAGTGGCGAGGGAAGTGTTTAAAAAGATCAGTTCAATAAATTTTTAGAGGAGGTTTGATAAAATGACTGAACTGCTGCAGGTTTACAAGTGTGGTATTTGCGGCAATATCGTGGAAGTAATCCACAACGGTAAAGGAGAACTGGTATGCTGCGGTAAGCCAATGGTCCACCTGGTTGAAAACACAGTGGACGCCGCTAAGGAAAAGCACTTGCCCGTTATCGAGAAGTCGGGCGACAGCGTTAAGGTAACCGTAGGCAGCGTGTTGCATCCAATGGAGGAAAAGCACTATATAGAATGGATTGAGTTAATCGTAGACGGCAAGTCCTATCGCAAATTCTTAAACCCCGGCGAATTACCTGTGACTGAGTTCTGTGTACCGGATGGTAACGAAATCAAGGCCCGTGAATACTGCAACCTGCACGGTGCCTGGGAGGCAAAATTGCAATAATCGGAAAACCTATTTAATAAAAAGTGATTTCCTCAAAAAACCGCGTAAAAGCGGTTTTTTGTCCTGGTTAAGAAAAGTAAGTACAGGGAAATGCCAGTAGACAGAAAGGCCCGTTTGTGGGCCTTTTTCCATGTTCAAATAGAACACATGTTAGCTTTAATCACCTCCAGGGGATTCCATTCAAGGAGGTATTCTTATGCCCATTATCACCATCCAACCCGTTCTACTAATATGGTATACCAAGTTTTCTCGTTCCACATCTGTGTTTATGAATTTTACTTACCGTAATGTTTTGTCAGTGGCAGATTTCCTCGGGTAAGGATGATACAGCGAATCGTACCGTAAGTGACGGCGGTATATCATTATTTTTTCAATAATATATATAAGTTTATGCTCAAGGTTTTCTAATTTGAGATATTTTTTATCATTGAAAATTTAAAAGTCTCTCTAAAATGTTCTTTACTTGCTATATTATTAATTAAATTATTGACAAACTAATAGATCCATATAAATTAGCATAAATTAAAAGGTTAGGAAAAAGACTGCGTAAGATTTGTGAAAACAAATGTGCTGCAGTCTTAATTTATGTAATTGATGGACAAGCGAGGAGTCAGTAGTCTGTCAAAAAGGTCTTTTTTTATCCAGTAAATATTTGTGACACTGATTTCATTGCGTCCATATAATAATTTAATGTTAAAAGTTTTAAGAATAGAGGAAACGCATATGAAATGGCTCTATTTAAACCAGATCCTTGGCCATATTGGTGGAGTATTGGTGCAAGGAGAGGGAAATCCTCTCGTTAAAAATGTTGTAACAAAACGTTACAAAATAGGCACACATACCCTGCTCATTGATTTATATAAAAAAGACAAAGTCGATTCCAATATCTTTAAAAAATCTCAATCTACTGTGGTTGTCACGGACGAACCAAAAGATTTTAAGCATCTGGGCGATGATGTGATTGTTGTAAAAGTAGAAGATGTCGATGAAGTATACTGGAAGTTTATCGATTATTATCGCAGTCTATTTGATATCCCGATTATAGGTGTAACAGGGACTTGCGGCAAAACAACCACGAAAGAAATGATTAAACATATTCTTGAAAAGCTGTATAAAGTTCAATCCACCTATAAGAGCCTCAACGGTGGGCATCGAAATCATCGTTATCTCCTTGGAATTGATGAGAACACAGGAGCAGCCGTAATGGAAATGGGAGTGGATTACCCTGGGGATATCATTTTTTACATAAAATATTTCCGTCCCAAGATAAGAATTTTATTAAATATCGATGTCTATCATTTGATTGGGTGTAAAACTCCAGAACTATATTTAAAGGCGAAAGCTGAAATATTGCACGAATTAGATCCTGTCAACGGATCACTCATCTTAAATAAGGATGACGAGAATATTAAAAAGATCGATGTAAGCAGGTTTCGTAGTATCCTCTATTTCGGATTTAGCGACAAATGCCATTTTCAAGCAACGAATGTTACCTATGGACAAGGAGGCATGCAGTTTACGCTCCATCATCAAAATCAAAGTTATCAAGTCTTTGTACCTGGCTATGGCAAACACAACGTATATAATGCTCTTGCTGCAGTTGCAGCTACTTGGAGTGCAGGCGTGGACATAAAGGAAGCATGCGAGCGATTGGCATCGTTTAACCAGGTCGTCGAACATTTGGAGCTTCGCTCCGGACTGAACGGATGTACCGTCATTGACGATACATGGAATGCAGCTCCTCTTTCGATGTCAGTTGCCCTTCAAGTATTAAATGATATAGCCGGCATAAAAACCAGGGTCGCTGTTTTAGGGTATATGCCCCAGTTGGGGGATGGGGTTTACGCACAGCGTGAGTATGCCAGAATCGGAGAGAAAGTGGTCGAAACTCAGGTTGACTTACTTTTTATAGTAAGTGATCAAGCGAAGGAAATCGGCAAAAAAACCCTGGAACTCGGAATGAATCCAGGTAAAGTTTATTTTTGCAATAACGGAACGGAAATCTACCCAATCCTAAAACCCGTCTTAAATAGGGATTCAGTCGTACTTCTGAAGATCCCGCATCGTGTCATGGTCCAGGACTCCTTTAAAGAACTGAAAGAGAAAATCATCGTTTAATCAATGGGGGGTTCCGCATGAAAAACTTATTTCTCCAAGATATTCTTGGACAGATAGACGGCACTGTCATAAAGGGATCCGGCAATCCTATGATTCAAAATGTCACCTATAGACCCCCAAAAATAGGACATCATACTTTGCTGTTTTATCGTTACAAAGATATGAAAATTGAAAGTCATCTGTTTCGAAAATATAAATCCCCGGTTGTGGTTACGGATAGGCCGGATTATTTCAAAAATGCGGATAAAGATGTCATCCTGGTTAAAGTGACTGATATAGAAGAAGCCTTTTGGAAGTTTGTTCGTTATTATCGCAATCTTTTTCAAATCCCTGTTATTGGCATAACGGGTACCTGCGGAAAAACAACAACTAAACAAATGGTAAAACACATTTTAAGAAAATATTTCAAAGTTCATTCTACCTTTCTGAGCAACAATCAAAGGTCTCTTAATTTAAAATATTTGCTTGGGATAGATGAAGACACGCAAGCGGCTGTCTTTGAAATGCCTGTCGCCTCTCCAGGCTATCTGACCAATGCCATCCAATATTTTCAGCCTCAAATTAGAATCTTGTTAAATATTGATGTCTACCATTTAATGGATTGCAAAACACCGGAAGCCTATATGAAGGCGAAAACCGAAATCGTTCATGGATTAGATCCAAAAAGCGGCATAATTATCTTAAATGCTGACGACGGAAACATAAAAAAGCTCCTTGATGTCAGTAGATTCAAACGGGTGATTTTTTTCGGCTATAGTGACGGATGCCATTTTCAAGCAAAAAAAGTCAGTTATGCTGATGGAGGCATGGAGTTTTTGCTAAACCACCAAAATCAAACTTACCCAGTCTATGTGCCAGGTTATGGCAAGCATAACGTATATAACGCCCTTGCTGCTATCGCAGCCACATGGAGTGCGGGCTTGGGTATAAAGGAATCTTGCGAACGGCTCGCATCATTTGATCAGGTGAACGAACATTTAGAGTTTCGCTCAGGAGTGGGCGGATGTACCATCATTGACGATACATGGAATGTAGCTCCTCTTTCAATGGCATCTTCTCTTGAAGTGCTTCAAGAGGTTTCAGAATCAAAAACGAAGATCGCACTTTTGGGCTACATGCCCCAACTCGGGGCAAGTGAATACGCGAAACAACAGTATAAGAAGATCGGAGAAAAAGTGTTCGAAACAAAGGTTGACTTACTTTTTGTCGTAAATTATGAAGCGCGGGAAATCGGCAGGAAAGCCCTGGAACTTGGCATGGATTCAAAAAAAGTTTATTTTTGCAATAGCGCATCGGAAATCTATAAGATTCTTAAACCTTTTTTAAATAAGGATTCTATAATACTTCTTAAAATTCCTCACCGTGTTATGGTTCAAGATTCATTCAAAAAGTTAAAGCAGAAAATTATGACTTAGCATAGATCTTATATCCGCTCGAGGAATAGAAGAAATATTAAGAAGAAGGGGACATCATTGAAAAAAACAACTCAATTAAGAAGTCTTATCATTTCTGACCACTTGGAGTTTATTATGGAGGCTCATAACGGTTTAACAGCGAAAATTGTGGAAGAAGCCGGGTTCAAAGGCATTTGGGGCAGCGGACTTTCAATATCTGCGTCGATGGGAGTAAGAGATAATAACGAAGCTTCATGGACACAGATTCTAGAAGTCTTAGAGTTTATGAGTGACGCCACATCCATACCGATTTTGCTGGATGGTGATACCGGTTACGGAAACTTCAACAACGCCAGACGGCTTGTAAAAAAATTGGAATCAAGACAGATCGCTGGAGTCTGTATCGAGGATAAATTATTCCCCAAAACAAATTCTTTTATCAGCGGGGAAGCACAGCCACTTGCAAACATCGAAGAATTTTGCGGAAAAATTAAATCGATGAAAGACAGCCAGACCGATGATGATTTCGTTGTCGTTTCCAGGGTGGAAGCCTTTATAGCCGGCTGGGGGCTGGGAGAAGCCCTTCGTCGTGCCGAGGCCTATCGTCAAGCGGGAACTGATGCTATCCTGATTCACAGTAAAAGAAGCGATGATGCTGAAATTCAAGCGTTCATGAAAGAGTGGGGAGGGAGGCTGCCCGTTGTTCTTGTTCCAACAAAATATTATTCTGTTCCAACGCAGAAGTTTATAGAATTGGGTGCCAGTCTCGTAATTTGGGCCAATCATAATCTGAGAGCAGCGATTACAGTAATGCAAAAAACTACACAACAAATCCGACAAGAACAGAGTCTCATTAATATAGAACCTTATGTCGTTTCTGTAGACGAAGTATTCAGGCTCCAGGGAGCGCATGAACTGAAGCAAGCGGAGAAGAAATATCTCCCGGTCTCCGGAAAAAAAGTAAATGTAATAATATTGGCGGCCAGCCGCGGCGATATGGAGGAGCTAACTGTAGAAGTTCCGAAGACGCTGCTGGAAATCGGAGGAAGATCGTTGCTGACGACCCAGATTGATGAATTTAACAAGATAGGCATCAAAGATATTTGCGTAGTAAGAGGCTATGCTAAAGACAAGGTTACTGCAGCGAATTTCTCAGTTATTGACAATGATCTTTTTGCGGAATCAAAAGAACTCTACTCACTGTATCTTGCCAGGGAACATATTAAGGAGAATACCGTTATAAGCTATGGGGATATAATTTTCAAAAATTATATTCTCAACGATCTCCTTAATGATATGAGTGACATTACCCTAATTGTAGATGCTGATGTTGAAACTTTTGGTAATAATAAAGATTTCGTATCCACCAACATTCCCTATTCCAGGAAACTTTACTCCAGTACCGTGAAATTTGTTAAAATGTCTGAGAACTTGAAAGCAGAAGAAATCCATGGTGAATTCATCGGTCTCTGGAAGGTGACAAAAAACGGTTCCGACATTGTAAAAAAAGCTATAACAGAATTGTCGAAAAGAGTAGACTTCAAACAATTGGCGATGGCGGACCTTTTCAATTACATCAGTACTTCGCATCCTTTAGGGGTCAAATATATCAAGGGCTCCTGGCTGGATATCGATACCATCCGGGACCTGGAAAAGGCCGGTGATTTATTTGATCAGCACTAAAAGGTTCGGCGAAGAATTAAAAAAACTGGGATTCGATTTTTACAGCGGGGTGCCTTGTTCTTTTCTTAAAAATTTAATTAACTATACAACTAATCATTGTAACTACTTGGCGGCAACCAATGAGGGTGAAGCGGTTGCGGTTGCTGCAGGGGCCTTCCTTGCGGGGAAAAAGCCGGTGGTTCTAATGCAAAATTCAGGCTTAACGAACGCCGTATCTCCATTAGTATCTCTAAATTATCTTTTCAGACTTCCTGTACTTGGTTTTGTCAGCTTAAGAGGTGAACCCGGAATCCCTGATGAACCGCAGCACCAGCTGATGGGCCGCATCACAACGCAAATGCTGGATTTGGTAGAAATTCAATGGGAATATTTATCTACCGATTTTGATGAGGTAAAAAAACAACTCCTGCAGGCTTATTCGTGTATCGAATCCAATCAGCCCTTTTTCTTTGTTGTCAAAAAAGATACGTTTGAAAAAGAGCAATTGACTGACTCCCAAAAAAGATTAAGCAAAAATATGTTTAAAAGCGAGAGAACTAAAGCTGACCAGGTTCCGAAGCGATTTGAAACATTGCGCCTGATTAATTCATTAAAGGATGTCAAAACAGTCCAACTGACTACAACCGGAATAACAGGGCGGGAACTGTACGAGATCGAAGATGTCTCGAATAATCTCTACATGGTGGGTTCTATGGGTTGTGTAAGTTCTCTGGGACTTGGACTTGCGCTGACAAAAAAAGATAAGGACGTAGTCGTCATCGAGGGCGACGGAGCCCTGCTCATGCGCATGGGCAACTTGGCCACGAATGGCTACTATGGCCCACCTAATATGTTGCATATTCTGCTGGATAATAACATGCATGAGTCTACAGGAGGCCAGAGTACCGTATCGTACAATATAAACTTTGTAGATATTGCGGCCGCTTGCGGCTATACGAAATCCATTTATGTTCATAACCTTGTAGAATTGGAATCCCATATCAAGGATTGGAAACGAGAAAAGAATCTGACCTTTCTATACTTGAAAATTGCGAAGGGATCTATAGAGGGTCTTGGCCGGCCGAAAATGAAGCCCCATGAAGTAAAAGAAAGACTGAAGGTGTTTCTCGATGGTTAAAACCGCAGTGATTTTGGCGGCTGGAATGGGTACACGGCTGCGTGAAATAACAAAAGATCAGCCTAAAGGCATGTTAGTAATTGATGAAAAGCCAATTATAGAGCAGTCTATTTGCAAATTAATTGAGATGGGCATCGATCGGATTGTCATTGGAACAGGCTATTTGGCCGAAGCGTATGAGCGTTTGGCCTTGCAATACCCGCAAATTAAATGTATCCGTAATGACGAATACGAGAAAACAGGTAGCATGTATACCCTTTACAATTTGAAGGATCATATTTCAGGTGATATTCTCCTTCTTGAGTGCGACCTGATCTATGAAAAAAAACCTTTGGAATTATTAATCAAGCATAAAGAACGAGACGTGATTTTGGCAAGTGAGTTGACAGGTTCAAAGGATGAAGTGTTTATAGAAACCGATGAATTTCATCTGCTGGTCAATATGTCGAAAAACAGAAACAAACTAAGCAATATCTATGCCGAATTAGTAGGTATTACGAAAATATCATATAACACCTTTCAAGCGATGTGCCACTATGCCACGTCTACTCAGTATGATAGCTCCAAGCTCAATTATGAAGATGCTCTTGTCGGCATTTCTAAAAACATTAAAATATACGTTCAAAAGTTAAGGAATTTTGCCTGGTGTGAAATAGATGATAAGCATCATTTGTATCGAGCAAAGCATTATATATATCCCATCATTAAAGCAAAGGAAAAGACTTACCCTCCGGTTAAAAGGAATATCTTACTCAACCCGGGTCCTGCGACAACGACGGATACAGTAAAGTACGCACAAGTCGTGCCTGACATTTGTCCAAGAGAAGGAGAATTTGGTGATATAATGCAGTTTATTTCCACCGAACTCACGAGATTTGTTGCAGATCCCGAGGAATATACTGCCATATTGTTCGGGGGATCCGGTACAGCAGTCGTTGAGTCGATCTTGAGTTCAGTTATCGGTGAAGATACAGTACTCATCATCAATAACGGTGTATATGGTAGAAGAATGTGCCAGATGGCGGAGGTGTATGGATTAAAGTATATCGAATATAGAAGTGCCCCTGACGAAGCACTGGATCTTGCCTCGCTGGAAGCTGTCATTCAAAATTCCACAGCTAAAATCTCGCACCTGGCCGTCGTACATAACGAAACAACAACAGGTCTTCTGAATGATATTGGATCGATAGGTCAGCTATGTAAAAAATATCATGTTTACATGATCGTCGATGCCGTGAGCTCCTATGGAGCGATCCCGATTGATATGAACGTAATGAATATTAGTTATCTTGCGGCTTCTTCCAATAAAAATATTCAAGGAATGGCTGGTGTCGGGTTTGTAATTGCCAATAAGGCACAATTAGAAACGACCGGATGCCTTAAACCTCGAAATTTCTATCTTCATCTTTACGAACAGTATAAATATTTTTTAGCCACCAAGCAGATGCGCTTCACCCCGCCGGTACAGACACTTTATGCTCTAAAGCAAGCTATTATAGAGACACGTCTGGAAAGTATAAAAGAAAGGTATAGCAGATACTCAGAAGCATGGGAAGTTTTGATCGACGGCATTACCCAGCTTGGTTTAACCCATCTGGTAAAAAAAGAAAATCATTCCCGAATTATAACAGCAATTATTGAGCCTAATACCCCCAGCTATGATTTTGAGGAAATGCATGATTATTTCTCTCGCTGCGGGTATACCATTTACCCCGGAAAGCTTGACGCTAAAAATACCTTTAGAGTTGCCAATATAGGAGATATTACCCACAAGGATATGGAATTATTTGTGAGTTTACTTAAGCAGTATCTAATAAGTATTAGTTATTATAACTCAAGGAGAGAGAACAATGGCAATTCCAAAACATAGATTAGCAACCTCAGTAGCCGTAATGAACAACGAAAAAAAGATACTGTTAGTCAAGAACTGGAAAAGGGGCTGGGAATTTCCGGGAGGTTATGTGGAAAACGGCGAATCTGTCAAAGCAGCGGCAATAAGGGAGGTCAAGGAAGAGGCGGGCATCGAAATTCAATTGATCAAGTTTTGTGGGATCTCTCAAGACGTAAAGAATAGCAGATGTACGTTAATATTTCTGGGTGCACCGGTAAACAACGACAAATTAATAGCACGTGATGATGCTATAGATGCAGGCTACTTTTCCATTGATGAGGCATTATTAAAAGTTAGGCTGAAAACATATAAGGAAACAATAATCAAATGTTTCAATGATGATGAACATATCTTTTTGATAGAAAGCTAACTCTTATCATACCATAGTAACAAATTTTAATTAAGGATTTGAAATTATGTCTGTTTCGTATGTCTCCCTGTCAACAGAAGAAGCAATTGCCAGATACAAAGCAAATTATAATAGCTACGTCAAACATGAATTAGAAAAAGTGGAACAGTACCGGGAAACGTATCAAAACATAAGGGGAAGTCTTGCCGACCAAGTGTTAGAACGCGCGATATGGTATATGGATCATGGCTACGCCGTATATGGAAACGGCTTCAACTCATACCATTCCAATGGAGTCGTCGATTGCTCAGGATTTACAAAATTGGTCTATGGCGATTTTGGTTTTGAATTAACAGGCATCGCAAAAAAATACGATCAGGTCGGTACTAGAGTTAAATGTGTATATCCGATGAAAATCAATAAATATTGGCACCTGGAAGGGGTGGAAAATCTTCTGCCCGGAGATATATTAACTTGGTGGAAAGACCGTTCCAACGGTTTTAGATACATCAGCCATGTTGCAATTTACATGGGGCAGCTCAAAGGAAACCCCGCGGTGATTGGTACGACTAGAGGTACTCCTACGGCAATTGGTATTAACACCAAGTTTAGATATTGGTGGGGTAAGTGTTTCTATACAGCTCAGCGAATTTTGCCGGAAGGCTCGTGGACGCCGGGAAAAGTGCTTGCCGGTCATGAAGATAATGGGCCGGCCATCCCCAAACAATATGTTCTACCGCCACAAAAGCCTATTGTCATGCCTGAGAATCTGGGTCAATGATGTGTCAATCTCTAATGAGGTGGTGTTTAATCCAATAAGGTAAGGGGACACACCTTCAGAGGAATGGGGACACACCTCTCTATAGAGCCTGACTCTGGGGGTCAGAGGAATGTCTCCGATTGAAATGGCTTTGGGGGTCAGAGGAATGTCCCCGATTGGAATGGCTTTAGGGTCAGAGGAATGTCCCCAATGGTATGACAGGAAAGAGGAGAACCAGTGCAAATCGAAACTGTTAATCTCGGCTTTATATACGATGCCAAAAAACAACAACATGTTATTAAAAGAATGGTTGACCACTTCAGGCATTTATCAAAAGAATATAAAATAAGGCTTGTTTTCTTCACATTAGAAAATTTGGACATCGAAGAGCAGATCATTAATGGTACAACCATAACTGGTAATGATATAAGGCAAGAACATGCTTCATTACCCCCTCTTATATATAATTTTGCCATGCATTACACCATAAATCAAATTGAAATCATGAGAAACTTAAGGAAAATGAATAATGTCACGGTTATTAATCCAATTAACCGATTTATTCAAGACATTATTTTTGAAATGCTAACTACTTTAACGGGCTCTCAACAATTTCTCTTACCCTCGGCCACATTTAACGAGTCTACTCTTACCGAGTATCTTAATAATAAATACCATACGCTGTTTCTCCTACCGGAAAAAACATTCCATCCACCTAAAGCTGTTGTTATCAAAAGATTTCGAAAAAACCATTACATGATTTGCTTCGGCCAGAATGGAAAAATGTGCGGCAAGGATGATCTTCTAGACTATATCAAAAAAATGATGAACAATAAAAAATATATTCTGATGAAGGGTATCAAATATTTTCATTGGGGGGAAGGACCCCTGGAAGCCAGGGTCTATCTTCAGAAGGGCGCTGGCGGCGAATGGTCAAACATAACGATAAGTGCCAAAAGTTGCATATTTTCTAAAGATATCTTTTATGACACAAAAATAAACAATATTCTTAATGGTTTTATAACGAATGAAATTAAAAATATTGAACAAACATTGGCTGATGTTTCTTTGCGAATTTGCAGATTCCTCGATTTTCACATTCCCTTTCTGGGAAGCTGCACAATTGATTATATTTTTGATGAGGACCATTGTCCCCACCTTGTTTATGTTGGCGGTTTTGAACAAAATCAATACCTGTATCTCTCCATGGACCCGGCGGTACAATATAAACTTCTAAATAATGCTTTTCACTATCTTCTGTTTCTAGCGAATTACAGTAACGAAAAAGGGTGAGAAGATGATATGGATAAAAGCTCAAATAGAGGATACGAGCCCCTTAGAACATTCCCCAAATATCATATATGTTTCCGAGAGTCTCGCGGATAAACTGAAGACACAGACCAAATTGTTTTTTGGCCAAGCAGAAATTACAATCAGTGTGCAGGTATCTCCAGCCATACCCGAATGCATGGGAACTCAATTTCATGATCCTGCTCCCATCCGATTTTCTCCAAATTTGTTTAAGCAGCTTTTGATTCAAGAGTCGGCCGTATATCAGATGCACTATACCGAAACGACGATAAATATTGGTCCGGTTATTGGCTTTTTGCTTGGTGATCAGCATTATTACTATCATCACCGTCGGTTGAAGGAACTAACATATGCTATGGGGGTTTATGAAAAAGTGGGAGGCCTTTTCATCGCCTTCAGACAATGCTCTATAAGCTGGCAAGAAATGTGCATTTATGGACTATATTTCAACTACGGAATCCAAAGATGGCAGTATGGTAAACTACCCCTACCGTCAGTCGTTTATCGAAGAGGCTTTATTTCTAATAAAAATTTTGTAAATAAATGTAACGACCTTTTAAACTGGAAAATTTTCAATGAAGTAAGGTTTGATAAATGGCAGTTCTATAATCAATTAAAGGAAAATAATATTCTAAACCAGTATTTACCAGAGACCGAATTATTAACCGTTGATAACTTATCAAAATTCCTCAACAAATATTCAAAAGTTATACTAAAACCAACTAAACTTTCAAGAGGTAGAGGGATCTCGATTCTCACATCAGGCTGTGATGGGAATCTAGAAGTTCATGATTATCGACGGTTTGCAGACTTCAAAATTACCACATCACAATTGGCAGATTATTTACATGAAGGTAAGTACCTGCAATCCGCCTATATCATTCAGCGCTTTTTGGATGTACCTCGAATTAACGGCTGTCCTTGGGATATACGGGTGGTTATGCAAAAAAATAGATGGAAGCAGTGGGTATGCAATGGAATAGAGTGCCGCCTGGCGGGAGCGGGTAAGTTGATAACAAATATTTCAAGTGGAGGTAGAGCCCTCGAGCTGAATGAAGTGTTGCAACTAGCCTTTGGGACCGAAATAGATCCCATTCAAGTCGGCAAAGATATTGGCTCGATTTCCATGGAATTTTGCAAAATGATGGATAGAACAGGATTCCGTTTTGCAGAATTTGGATTGGATCTTGCCATTGACCAAAAAATGCATTACTGGTTTATAGAGGCAAATGTTCGCCCAACCTTTAATGGTTTTAAAACGTTGGATGATCGGATCTACCGACAGATATGCTACGAACCAATTCTTTATTCGGCTTCTATCGCCGGTTTTGGCTGGGAGGATAACGATGGAACCTCAATACAACATCATTCCTGACCTGCAAGATCAAAACTGCCTAACGATTAATCCTAATACAGCAAAACAAAATAATATTTTGGTTCAGAAAAAGTGGTTTCTTCGTTTTGGTATTCAAGTATTGGAAATTAAGCTCAAAACATCGTCTAGAATTAACGAAAATGAAGTGAAATTGTCCCTCAGTATGATTGACTCTTTAAATATACCGCTGAGTTGTCGTTATGAGATCCGTCCGGTGGACAATGAAATACTTATTGGACCGTATATCGGGATTCTTGTTACATCAAGGAAAGATTACCTGGAACGAAGTGTCCAATATTTAACCAGCTATTTATACGATTACGCGCATATTGGTGGGGCAGTAGTTGCTTTTTCACTGGAAGGTATCGATCCGGACCAATATTCAATAGACGGATATATTTTTAACCCTGAAAAGAATCAATGGGAGCAAGGCGTTTATTCTTACCCGGCCGCTGTGTTTAAAATCACCTATCTCAACAAACGTTGGAGAAATTATTTTCAAACGGTTTTCGGCAATCGAATATTTAATAGTTATGTGTTTAATAAGTGGGAAATGTATAAATGGTTATGTCAAGTGCCTCAATTAAACCGGCATTTACCTGAGACTACTCTCTACAAAGATCCAAAAGATCTGGAATCCTTTTTGCACCTTCACCAGCAAATTTATGTGAAACCGGTCAACGGGAGCCATGGTTTGGGAATTTATAAGGTCTCAAAAATGGAGGAATATCTTAAAATTGATTATGATCAAGACGGTATTCATTATAGTTTCTCCCTATCTAACATCTTTGACCTTGCTGAATTCTTCAGGAGCCAATTTAAGAGAAAGAAGTATATACTGCAGCAGGCAATTGACCTGATTTCCATCGAGGGCAAAAACATTGATTTCCGTATAGTTCTGGCGAAAAACCAGGCCGGTGCTTGGAAGGATATGATAATGGTCGCAAAGTACGGGAAAAGTGGAAGCATTGTGACGAATATTAAATCCGGCGGCTCAGCCGAAATTGGAGAAATTACGCTGAAAAAGATGTTCGATTTGTCAGACGAAGAGGTCTTCCGGTGGCGACAAAAAATATCACACATCATACTTGAAGCCGTTAAAAGTATCGAACAATTTGGGGTGCACTGTGGAAATTTAGGTATTGATATAGCCATTGATACACAAAAAAGGATTTGGATCATTGAAATGAACAATCTGAACCCTGACCCGCTTATAGCACTTGATGTCAATAACCGAAAAATATTTTATAAAATTAAGCATATGAATATGCTATATGCCAAAAAACTTGCCGGATTTCCGGAAGAGGTATGATAAAATTGTATGTTTAAATGGATTCATAATGCCATCTTATAGGCTGGGTTGACCCTGCCGTTTTCAAATGGGAAGCCGGGCGTATAAGATTTATTATGTAAAGGTAGAAACGAAGCCAGATTGGCCCTTGCTCGCCGATTCCGAAGCGGTAGAATAATCCCGCCTGACTAACAGCGTGGCTCACTTGTAAATCTTTTTTGATATAGCCTCTACCTCTTGATTCCTGTAGTCATAGTGGTTACAATCTACTCATAACTACTGTGTTTACATCAATTGGGGGACATTCCTTCTCGAATTTATTAATAAGTTGGGAATTTAGCAGGTCCAAGAAGGTGTGTCCCCATACCTTAGAGGGAGGATAGGTATGAGGCCTATAAGTATTGGTATCCGTGACGCTAAAATAAATCTTAGCAAATTGCTTAAGGAGGTTCAAAAAGGGGCGGAAGTTATTATTACCGATCGAGATAAGCCCGTGGGGCGAATCGTTCCGGTTTCTGCAGAAGAAAATCTTTCCCTTGCCGAGCGCATAGCAAGCCTGGAGAGGGAGTGCTTGATCCAACCTGCTAAAAAGAATAAGGTTAAAAATTTACCTCCTCCTTTGCCACTGCCGGGTGAATTGGCACGTAAACTGTTGGAGGAGGAGAGAGGTTAGTGCATAACAATAATCCAGTTGTCATATTCATAACCTTTCTTCAGATTACTGTTTATTCACTCAGAAGAACTGCGGCTAATAATACGGTAGAAATTATAGTGCGTAGTTTACATAATAATCCATTGTGGGCTGTGCTGAACGTGCGTTTTCAAATGTGAGGCACGGCGCATAACGGTCATGTAAAGGTGCGACCCCAAAGGCGGCCAGGGTGAAAAGCTCATAAGTGACCCGTAAGCAAAGGCACAGGTATGTAAAAAAGATCTTTCTATTGCCATTGCCCACGATTTGGAAAATTTGTATCAGAATAAGAAGGAAAAGACCGGTAAAACCAGGAAGTAGTCTGCGGGGAAGAAATGAGTGAAATAATAATGGGGGAGATATCATGGCAAAATTAACTAGAGAAGAGAAAAAAGCCATTGATAAAATTTTACAACACATCTCCAATGTGTGTCATGATCAGCTGGTTTCGGTTATACTGTATGGCTCCAAGGCCAGGGGGGATTTTACAACGGAATCTGACATTGATCTTTTAGTTCTGGTACGCAATAGACAAAATGTTAGCCGGGATAAAATTTATGATTTCCTTCTGGATGATGAAATAGACTATAGCCTTAATTTTTCCCTGAGTATATATGAGGCAGCGGAGTTTCAGCGCCTGGCCTCCATAAATGTGCCCTTTGCACTAAATGTAATGAAAGAAGGCGAAGTGCTGTGGACAAATTAACTTCCAAAGACTTGGCCGCGTATCGCCTAAATTCTGCCAGGGAAAGGCTTGCTGTTGCTGAAACTTTATATGGCATGGGCTATTATCTGGATGCCGTGTCAAAGGCATACTATGCTGTCTTCCAGGCGGCCAGGGCCGCTTTAGCCACACTAGAGATGGATTCCAAAAAACACTCCGGTGTAATAGGATTATTTAATCTGCATTTCATAAAAACAGGTCTACTGCCCAGAGAACTCAGGAAAATCATTGTCAGTGCCCAGGATTTGCGTCTGGCCAGCGATTATAATGATTTTTACGTGGTGGGCCAGGAAGATGCCGGTGAATCCATAGGAAATGCTAAGAAATTTATCAGCAGTGTAGAAGTGTTCTTGAAAAGCAGAGGTTTTATAGACAGATAGCGAAATCCTACGTTCCTATGGGTATGCGCTTGATAAATATTAATCCTTTACAGCATAATACCAATGTCTTTTAAAACCAATGGTTTACAAAAGCAGCCCTTCCCCCGCTGAGAAGACCAGCGAAGACCGACACGCTGCGCTGACCCTGGCGAAAGGTAGTGTGGCCGACCCCAAAGCAATGACCTGGGTGAAATGCCCAAAAGCAGACCCCCATAGGCTGGCCACTCTGCCGCTGCCATTGAAATGCCCGGGGGAAGGCCTGGATAAAGACCCCGGAGAATGGCCCGGCTCATCCATAAAGTCCTGAAAGTATAATGTAAGACTTCTTACACAAACCTGCCGCCAAATTGGTTCTTGTGGCATGGAAAGAATATCACCAGGTCTGGCGAAGCGAACCCTTGAGCTTGGCTGCCCGGGTGGAATGTCCACAATCGACCCGTATGCAAAGGCACCCGGAGCCAGTGGCCAGCCCTTGAGTAGCACAACCATCGGCCAGTGGCGGAGCTCGCCCGACATTCCGCCACTGGATTTAATAGACCCATGAGCCATGGCCCGCACAGGGCCGGGGCTGCTGATAACAATATGAAATATGATAGCCCTACCTGCAGCCTGACCCAACCATAGTAAAATGGCCGGATTAGACCAGGATATCAAGTTGATGCCCATGGGTATGCATACGGTGGTCAGTGAGGAGGCAGGCACTCTGTTTGTAGAACAAAAGGCAAAGTCTGTTGATCGCCCTATATTCCCCCATTTGGCCATTTAAATTTCCCCCACCTATGAAAAAAACATTATATCCTGGGGTTATCGCCAGGTTAAAAGCGGCCAGAGTAAAAAAAGAAGAGCTGCGGCTATTTCACTTCACCACGGCTCTTCTTTTGCTACCTTTGGGCGGGATATCGTTCCCGGTAGCCACAGACCGGTGCAGCATCATCCGCATCAAAGCTGTATGGCCGATCCCTAGCTTGACGGCACGGTGCCTAATTTTCACCAGGTCCTCCTCGGGAATTCTAATAGAAACTTGGATCATTTTAGGCCTTTCAAACTTCAGATCAGTATCTTCCCAAGGCAGTTGTGTACTATCAACAGTGTCAAAAAACTCTGCCATTTCATTTGTATTTTGAAATTTTGGTAGTTGTTTCACAGGCTTTTTCCTTCCTTGCTGTCTAACGCCGATGGGCATTGTACAACCTCCTTTCCGAATCGTTCATATTCCGCGCAGTCAAGGGGTAGACGACTTCGGCTTCAATTAGAATATAAAAGAACGCAAGATGTCTCCCTGCTTCAGTCCGCCCCAGTAGCCTATAAACATATTTCCCAGGAAAACCATCGGAGGTAGCCACCTTCTTAAACATTTTATAAGGGTCGTCGAAAGCAGCCTGCTCAACTTCATAGGGTTCTATTTTGTGCTTCGCAATGTGTTCTATTCGATCTCTATACCATTTAATGCTAGCAATTTTCAAACACTGGCACCTTCTTTTCAAGATTGTATCACATTGGGATACAATTGACAATGCTATTCCCACGCCAGCTGCTCTACTGCCCTCTGCAAGTCTTCCATACTTGGAGCTATATACCTTTTCATAACGTCCAGGCTTAACTGGCACAGTTCCGGTCGATTAACCATTTGGCCCGGGGGTAGAAGTCTTTCTCCTAATACCCTGAAAAGATCACAAAGGAATACCCATTAGCTTTCAACGGGACGTACCCTGGATTCAATCCCAAAACGGATTTAACACGGAGCAGATACAGGCCGCCGCCGACACCGTATGGCTAAAAACGTATTCATCGGCCCCACCGGTGACCTGACCGCCTTCAAGAATGACAGGGTAATCAGCACCACTGTAGACGACAGAATATAGTCTGCTGCTGAATAATCCAGCGCCAAAAAGCCAGGGGGAGGCCCATTGAAGAAAACCCACAAATTAGAATTAAGGGCTAAGTAAAGGTCTGGTCAGCATCCCCCACCACCCAACAAATCCGGGGCAGGGGGATAGCAACGGGGAATGGGCTGCCGACAATATCAAACCTCAGACATAGCAAGCCAGCACAGTGCAAACTGGATAAAAGTCTCAAAGGTCATGATAACATTGAAGGATTTACTCGCCTTATTACAGTATATTACGGTAAATGTAAAGAGGAGGGTATAGAATAAATGACATCGGCTGCTCTGGGAATTATAATCTATTTTCTAACTATAATTTGCATGGTAGTTGGTTATATCCTTGTTTTGGTTGCATTATGGAGATTGGCAATAGCAAACGAATCAATCTCAAAAAACACTAAAGAGATTGCTGAAATTCTTAAGTCAGAGAATGAAAACCTAAAAAGACTTCCACCACCACTTGTTCCCGCAGAGTGCCGACCCCGGGAGCGACCAGTAAGGAAAACCTGTAAGCGACCACCGAAGGCCGGCACTCTGGCGCTGATATCGGAAGGCCTGGGTGAAATGCCTGGATGAAGACCCCAGAGAATAGCCCGGCTCATCCATAAATTCCTGAAAGTATTATGTAAGACTTCGCAAACAAACCTGACGCCAAATTGGTTTTTGTAACATGGAAAGAAATCAGCATGCCTGGCGAAGCGAACCCTTGACCTGGCTGCCCGGGGAATGTCACACAGCTATATATAATTAATGAAGCGTTACCGTAATGGTGACGCTTCATTAATTCCTGCAGCTATGTCAAAGGCTGGCCGGGGGAGCTAATCAAAGGGCGAAGTTTTTACATAATACTCCATTGCCAGCTGGGCGGAGCACACGTTTTCCAATGCGGAGCCGGGCGGGTAATGGCTATTATGTAAAGGTGCGACCTCAAAGCTGGCAAATATGAAATGCCCGCAAGTGACCCATAAGCAAAGGCACCCGGAGCCAGTGGTCAGCCCCTGAGTAATACAATCATGGCCACTGGATTAAATAGACCCATAAGTAATTCCCGCCAAAGGGCAGGGCTGCTGATAGCAAAGTGAAATGTGGTAACCACATCTACAGCCCTACCCAACCACAGTAAATAAGACTTTGTCATCTTAATTAAACTTCTATGTCCT
Organism: Peptococcaceae bacterium BRH_c4b; assembly: GCA_000961595.1. Lineage (GTDB taxonomy): Bacteria > Bacillota > Desulfotomaculia > Desulfotomaculales > Desulfocucumaceae > Desulfocucumis. The sequence goes on along the minus strand of LADO01000058.1, from coordinate 76,302 downwards.
AGCGCTTCAAAAGAAAGCTTCAAACATCAGCAAATATATTGACAAATTTATAGATACCACATAGAATAATAGCAATAACAGTACATATGCTAATCCTGAATAATAAAAAAAGGGTTGATGTTATGCTGAATCATATCTCTATCAGCGGTGTAGTGAATTCTTTTGTACCGATTTCCCGTTTCAACAAGGGCGAAGCCAATAAAATTTTTGAGGAAGTCCGTGAAACAGGCTTCAAAATTGTGCTTAAAAATAACTCTCCCGCCTGTGTGCTGCTCACACCTGAAACCTATGAGCAAATGCTTGAAACCATAGAAAACTACCGCTTGTTTATAGAAGCTGAAAAACGCATGGAAAACGCAAAAGCAGAGGATTTTATTCCGGCGGAAAAAGCCATGCAGGAGTTGGGCATCAACGTGGCGGATTTGGACGGTACAGACGTGGAGCTGGAATAGCATGTGGAAGGTGGAATATTTAAGGGAAGCACTGGAGGACATAAAGAAGCTTGACTCATCGCAGCGCATGCAAGTGGTTAAAGCCGTCAACAAGGTAGCGGTCAATCCACTGCCCAGACAGAAGGCGGCTACGGCAAGCTACTGGGCAATAAAGGCGGCACGAACCTGGAAGGTTACTGTAAAATCAAGCTGTTAAAGCTGGGATTACGGGTGGTGTACACGCTCGTTCGGGAAAACAGCATCATGAAGGTTATTGTTGTTTCCGCAAGAGCTGATGACGAAGTATATATCCTGGCGCAAAAACGTATAGAAGAATAAAACACATTCATGGAAAAAACGTCCGGTGTCCGGACGTTTTTTATGCCGGAATAGGCGAAAAGCCGATGAATTTTCCTCACCAGTGTTGAGACATTTCAAAGTCAGGGATGAAGAAGCTGTCTGCTGCTGAATAATCAACGTAAAAAAAGCAGGGTGAGTCCCATTACAAGCATCCCCCATAAATTAGAGTTAATGGATGGGTAAAGTTCCGTCAGCATCTTCCGCTACACAACAAGTGTCTGGGGCAGGGGAATAGCAAAAGGGGAATGGGCCATTGCCAATGCATTAAAAGCAAATGCCGCCGCCAGGGCCACAAAAACCGAACGCCGGCCCCAGCAGTGTGCCACCAAATGAGCATACCCAAAATGGCACTCTGCGCTGACCTGACCGGGGCGACCACAAAGCAGACCCGTAAGGATGACATGATAGCATGGCCTCTGTCAGGCTGCCACCCTGGCGTAGGATACGAAGATCCGAAAGCAGTGCATTTACAAGATTCGGGAAGAATGCCCTGGCTAATTCCAGAAAGCAGTGTCTGGATAAATGCCCCAGAGGGAATGCTCAGGCTTAAACTATCAAAAAGAATATAGTATTATGTGAGACTTCGCACACAAACCTACCGCCAAATTGGTTCTTGTGGCATGGAAAGAATACAACCAGGCTTAGCGAAGCGAACTCTTTACATGGCTGCCTGGAGAATGTCATACTGCTATATATCATCAATGGGTCAGGACCACCCGTTTCACGGGTGGTCCTGACCCATTTTAAAAACAGCTCCACTTTCCACCTTCGGCGATATATCTCAGATATCTCCTGTGCACCTATGTTAAAGTCGTTTGTCAGAATCACAACTGGGCTGCCTTTAGTATCTACGATATGAATAAGGCGCAACTTATTACTCATCATTGTTTTTTTGCTACCAAGTATTACCGTGCTTTCAGTCATGTTTGTGCCGTCAACCGGCTTTTCATCAATGATATTAATAATAAAATTGTCCTTTATCCGGGTGACAAAACGTATCCCTGCTTCGCAATACTCATCCCATTTTTTATAGTCCACATAGCCCCGGTCAAATACGTATAGGGCATTAGGATCAGTTATCAGTAATTCGTCCAGCTGTGATTTGTCCGAATTTTTGGCAGTGGTGAGAATTGCCCGGTCAGGGTAAGCATAGCCGTTTTGATACACCAGGCACTGATGAATTTTTACACCTGCTTTTGTTTTGCGGTAATCAGCCCATTTATAACTGTTTAGGCAGAGGGTAATGGTGCTGGCATCTATTATATGGATGCGGTCCGCATGAGCAATGGCATCAAAATGATTTGTAGTTTTTTGCACGACAACTCTGGCCACCTGGGAGAACACGGTCCCCCAAAAATCACTGCTTATTTCCTTAAGCCGCCTCGACAACTGGGATGCGCTAATGGAATCAAGCTTAATGCTTTCTTGTAGGTCAGCATTGCCTTCTACCATCTCGGCAAGTGCCCTTAGAGCTTCGGTTTGGGTAATCTGAGCAATAAACATGATGTAAAGCAATTTGATTACAAATAATTTTTTGATGTACCTGTCTGCACCGATTTCTTTGATATGCGAATAAAATTTTTCAAAGGGAAAATATTTTAGTACTTCATTAAATGTGGATTTAGTGGTATCCTTATCCATGGCTATGCTCCTTGTTTTAGAGACTATGGACAGGATTACCTGCTATATCTCTATTAAAAGAGTTTTTTAATGAAACGCCATGCTATTTATGGAAAATGGCCGATTTTGGGCTGATTTGATTAAATTTGAAGTTGATATTAGAAGATGAAGGAGTTTTTAGACCACTTTATTTCCTCTCTACCAGCGTTTTTCAAGGATCGCTTACAACTTTCTTCCTGCGAAAGTTGAGGTGCGCCGTGGAAGTTTCTGGTAAGCCAGCAGACTGAAACGTACCTGCCACGAAAATTTCTCATTCACCGTGAAGTCACGGGCAAACGGGCAGGGGTGACCCGAGCCGTTAAGCTGCCCGAAAAAGCCGCAAGGCATTTGACAGGATATGGGCCGTAGCGCAAGCGAACCTGTGGTGGCCTCGAAAACGCAGTTGCTGTCGGTGACCCTGCCTCAACATGGGGAAGCCTGCAACTTACCGTGAAGAAATGAGAACATGCAGCGATAAGGACAGCCGTGGTGATTAGGGGCGGCACGTATCCAAGGTTTACCAGAGGAACACGGGAGACCTTTTGGGGCTATAGGTGGCACCTTGAATGGTAGGATATAAGGTTAGCGCCGAAATTCCCAGCCTGCCCCATAAGGAGTCGGTGGCATTCTGGCAACTAATCGCATATCTACACCTCCGGGTTTATTATGCTCATAATTTCAAGGGAGACCCTGGATAATTTTGCATGAACCCACGACAGGTCAATATCTCTGACGTTTAACCTGTTTAACCAGGGAGATTGAACGATTGTAAAAAAAATTTCTATGTGCTTTTTTAGTTTCCCCATTCTGGAGGGTCCTTTTTGCACTTGTCATTTTCGATATGCTTATGATATATTAATTTTAAGTAGATAAAATGGCAGATTGTTACGTCTTTAAGAATAATCAGAATTAGTTCAATTTTACAAAACTTAATATGCACTATGGTAGTACGGGAGGAAAGGCCTAATACCTACCGGGTGTTTTTTTGTTGCATGTTTCCTTTCGTAAAAAAATCTGTATAATATAGTGCATGTTTGATGTAGAACGGCAATATGGTAGGGAAGACCTGTTGTGCACACCGCCAGGTGCTTTATTTATTCTATTGCTGTTCCCTGCCTTTGAAAATTCCGGGAAAAGTTTTTTCCCGTAAAATATAAATCTTATAAGTGCAGGGAGGAAAAATTATGTTTAGGTTTGCTGGAAAAAAACTGGTTTTGCTGGTATCTCTGTTGCTGGTTCTTTTGCTGTCGGCCGGGTGCGGTGGAGGGGCGGACAAGTCGGTAAGCCAGGGAGAGCAGGAGAAAGAGGTTTACAAAATTGGCGCTATTTTTGACATTACAGGGCCGGCCTCTTCTCTGGGTGTTCCTGAAAGGGATTCGGCACTATTGCTGGAAGAGCAGATCAATGCCCGGGGGGGCATTAACGGCCATCCTGTGAAAATAGTCATTGGTGATAATGAAAGCAATGAAACAAAGGCGGTACAGGTTGCCAAGAAACTCATAGAGGTGGATAAAGTGCTGGCCATTGCCGGCCCCAGCACCACCGGCACTTCCATGGCCATTGTAGATACCGCCCAGAAGAATCAGGTGCCCCTGGTGTCCGCAGCGGCCGGTGTTTCCATTGTCAACCCAATAGACCAGCGGCAGTGGGTTTTCAAAACGGCTCAGAATGATTCCGTGGTAGTGGAAAAAATTATCGATTATCTTGGTACGATCGGGGCTAAAAAGGTCGCCTTCCTGAGCATGAATAATGCCTACGGCGACAGCGGCAGGAAGGGTTTTGCGGAGGCAGCCCCCAAGGCCGGTCTGGAGATAGTAGCTGAGGAAAAATTCGGCGCCACCGATAATGATATGACTGCCCAGTTGACCAGGATAAAATCAAAACAGCCCGAGGTAGTTATAGTCTGGGCTATCCCGCCCTCCGCTTCCATTGTTACGAAAAATTACCGCCAGCTAAAAATTGACGCTCCACTGATCCATAGTCATGGTATTGGCAACAAAACCTTTATTGATCTGGCCGGGGATGCCGCTAACGATGTAATCTTCCCGGCAGGCAAACTGTTGGTGGCGGAAAACCTGCCGGATAACGATCCGCAGAAAGAGGTACTGGTGAAATATGCTGCGGACTATGAGAAGAAATACAGCCAGCCGCGCAGCACCTTCGGAGGTCACGGCTGGGACGCCGTTTCCATGATAGTTGCAGCTCTGGAAAAAGCTGGTCCCGACCGGGCCAAAATAAGGGACGAACTGGAGAAGACCCAGAATTTTGCTGGTATTTCAGGGGTTTTCAATATGTCTCCCCAGGACCACAGCGGTCTTACCACAGATGCACTGGTTATGCTGAAAATAGTTGACGGCAAATGGACCCTTTTGAAATAAGACGGAACGGGGTTATGCCCGATGCATATTAACGAGTTGATGCAATTCTTGCTCACCGGATTAACTCTGGGAGGAATATACGCGCTTATTGCCCTGGGCTTTGTGACCATATACACGGTAACCGGGCATATAAACTTCACCCAGGGGGAATTTGTCATGCTGGGGGCACTGATTACCGCCAGCATGGTCAAGGGTGGCACGGGACTCTGGGCGGCCATAATTGCCTCCATATTACTGGTGGGACTGTTCGGGGCGTTGTTTGAGCGGGCGGTAATTTATCCCGCCCGCAATTCCCCGGTGGTCACCGTCATAATTATTACCATAGGTTTTTCCGTGGCTGTCCGTGGGGTCGCCCTCTTAATCTGGGGGACTCAGTCTTACCCGCTACCTTCTTTTTCTTCCGGAGAGCCCCTATATGTACTGGGTGCGACTATGAATAAACAGAGCGTCTGGGTATTATGTCTGAGTCTGCTGGCAGTTTCCCTGCTTTTTGCTTTTTTTGAGCGCACAGTTATGGGTAAGGCCCTGAAGGCCTGTGCCATTAACCGTGTAGCGGCAAGGCTTATGGGTATCAGCCCCCAGCGCATGTCGCTGTTTTGTTTTACCCTGAGCGCCATGCTGGGGGCCCTGGCCGGCATAGTTATTACCCCGACAACTACAGCAACTTATGACATGGGCCTTATGTTGGGTTTAAAGGGTTTTGTTGCTGCGGTGCTGGGTGGCCTCACCAGCACCACCGGAGCAGTGCTGGGTGGTTTTTTGCTGGGCATCCTGGAAGCAATGGGCGCCGGGCTGATTTCTTCCGGCTATAAAGATGCCATTTCCTTCCTTATTCTTTTGCTGGTGCTTTTGAAAAGACCAGAGGGCCTGCTTGGTAAGCCAGACGGTAAAAGGGTATAAACAATATAACAACCCGGGGGTCGGAAGGTGAAGCAAAAGGAACGGGCTAAAAAAAATTACTTCAAGTGTATAGCACAAATACTTTTTATGCTGATGGTTGCTGTTATACCCCTATTAATAACCAATACCTATTATCTTGGCAATATTGTACTGATAGGTATATACTCCATTGTGGTCATCGGGCTTTGTCTATTGATGGGTTACGCCGGTCAAGTTTCCCTGGGCCATGCCGCTTTTTATGGATTGGGGGCGTATGGTTCGGGATTACTAACGGTAAACTGGGGGTGGGAACCCCTGCCGGCTATGCTTGCGGCAGCATTGATAACCGCTCTGGTAGCTTATGTCATAGGGGCTTCAACCCTGAAACTGAGGGAGCATTATCTGGCCCTGGCTACACTGGGGGCAGGGGTAATTGTATATATTTTTTTCAACGAGCAGGTAAATCTTACCGGAGGGCCTTCGGGATTCTCCGGTATTCCTTATTTTACCATCGGGGGCTGGGTATTCAGCAGTGAGGTAAGTTATTATTATCTGGTATGGTTTTTTGTGTTTGTTGCCGTGGTTTTTGCCCGGAACGTGGTTGATTCCAGGATTGGCAGGGCTTTGCGCGCTCTGCACGGCAGTGAATTGGCCGCTGCATGTATGGGGGTACCGGCCTACAAATATAAAATACAGGTGTTCGTGGTAAGCGCAGTGTACGGCAGCGTTGCCGGCAGCCTTTACGCCCATTATGTCACTTTTATCAGCCCCTCTCCATTCGGTTTTCAGGCCTCGGTAGAATTCGTTCTCATGGCGGCCATTGGCGGACTGGCCAGCATCTGGGGGCCTCTATTCGGCGTGGCTGCCGTGCTCATGTTGACGGAACTGCTCCGGGCAGTGGTGCCCATTTTGCTGCCCACTGCCGGGGGGGAGTTTGAAATTATTTTTTTCGGCCTGATTCTGGTGGCTGTGATGATTTTCATGCCCGGCGGTCTTACCGGGGGAGTTAAGGACTGGTGGGTCAGGCGCAGTCACGCTGCAAGCCCGGGCACAGTTACAGATCCGGATAAGGCGCCTGAAGATATATTGCCGTCGGCGGGCAGCGGGAGGTTATCCAAATGACTTTGCTCGGCGTTAACCGGCTAACCAGACATTTCGGTGGGGTAACCGCAGTTAATTTTGTTGATTTCCATGTGGAACAGGGTGAAATTGTGGCTATTATAGGGCCTAACGGGGCCGGTAAAACCACTCTGTTTAATCTGATATCCGGTGTGGTAAGCCCGGACTCCGGAAGCATTACTTATAAAGGCGCTGAAATTGGCGGGCTAACACCGGAGAAAATTGCCGCCCTGGGAATTACCAGAACATTTCAGAATCTGCAGCTTTTCCGCAATATGAGCGTGGTAGAAAATGTCATGGTGGGCGCCCACCGCAGGGGGAAAAAGGGGATGTTGCAGGCGGGCCTGCGCTGGCCGGGCGTGGCTGCCGAGGAGAAATCCATATACAGCCGGGCCATGTCCTCCCTTGAACTTGTGGGGCTGCCGGGAAAAGAGAATTATCCCGCCGAGGTATTGCCTTACGGGGAACAGCGGTTGTTGGAAATCGCCCGGGCCATGGCTATGGAGCCGGAACTAATCCTGCTGGATGAACCTGCCGCCGGAATGAACCAGGGGGAAACCAACCGCCTGGGCGAACTGGTTGCCGGTCTGCCGGATATGGGTACCACGGTGCTGCTGGTAGAACACAATATGGAGATGGTCATGACAGTAGCCCACCGTATTGTAGTGCTGGACCACGGATCAAAACTGGCGGAAGGTACACCTGAGGATATTCAGAACGATGCACAGGTGATCTCAGCCTACCTGGGTGAGGAGGTTTTTTGATTTGCTGGAAGTGAAAAATCTTCACACCCGCCATGGCTGGAATTATGCTCTAAAGGGGGTCAGCTTTCGAGTTCCCGCTAGCCATCTGGTGGCTGTGGTGGGTGCCAATGGGGCCGGCAAGAGCACCCTGCTGGGGACGGTGGCAGGTATATATTCCTGTTCCGAAGGGGAGGTATTGCTGGAAGGCCTGCCGATACAGCGGATGCCGGCGGAAAAAATAGTCCGGCAGGGGGTTTGCCTGGTGCCTGAACACCGGCAGATTTTTGACTCCCTTACCGTGGAGGACAATCTGCTGCTGGGCGCTTACCCCCGCTGGGGAGGAAACCGCCGGGAAATAAAGACGGACATGGATTATATACTTACAATTTTTCCTGCCCTGTCGGATCGGCTGCAGGACCCGGCAGGAGGCCTGAGCGGAGGTATGCAGCAAATGCTGGCCATAGGCAGGGGGCTGATGAGTAAGCCTAAGGTGTTGCTGCTGGATGAACCTTCCCTGGGCTTGGCCCCGCTTTTGGTTAAGGAAATTTTCAAAACCCTGGATGATTTGAAAAAGTTAGGGACCACCATACTTCTGGTGGAACAGAATGCCAGGGCGGCGATGCAGGTGGCTGATCGGGTATATGTGATGGATCATGGGCAGATCGTGCTGGAAGGCAGCCCGGAGGATTTGAAGAAAGATCATCGGATGCAGCAGGCCTATCTGGGCAAAGGGTATATGCGACCCGTGCGTGAGGATAGTTGCGAGGATTATGCCGTACCGAAGGTATTAATATAACTGCCTTAACATCATTGACGGTAAACAAAGTCATAAGGCTTATTGGTGAGAACCAGGAAACGGTTATATATAAGGAAAATTATAAACTGTTGCCTGAGTGAGGCAATGATTGCATGTTTTCATGAAATCATTGCTTTTTTACTTATTAGGCCGCAGAGTGACAACTCCTCCGCCAGAAGTTAATTATAGATTTTTTATTATTTAAAAAGGTTATTTTTGAAGAAGAGTCTCACAGCAAAAGGTGGATATATAGCAATAAGTTAGAATCTGATATAATCTTAGGTAACAGATTCAAACGAAACGGGGTGGCGGATTGACCGAAGGACTGAAAACAATCAACCGCACAAAGAGATTGTGCTTGAGGCATTAAAGCATGATTGCCTTACAGTATAACACTCTGGCGGGCTAACCCCCGCAGTGTTCCAACAAGTGAGAAATACCCCAAATGACACTCTGCATTGACCCAAACGAAAGACAGTGTGGCGACCCCAAAACCCGACCTGGATGAAACACCTTTGTGGAGACTATCTTTAGCCTGGCTAATAAGAAATACCACAGCAAAAGACCCGGAAAGAATGCAGCAGACAGACCCCAAAGCGTCTCGGGTGGAATGCCCTCAAGCGACAATTAAAACCAGGGCACCCCGGAGTCAGGGGCTGGCTACTGAGTATTATAATCATCGGCCACTTGCGGAGCTCGCCCGACATTCCGCCACTGGATTAAATAGACCCGTAAGCCATGGCCAGCTAAAGGGCCGGGTTGCTGGTAACAATACTTGTGGTTATCAGCTTTTGTGGCTTTATTAGCAGCTTTAGGTGCGGCATTGTTGAAAATGAGGTTGAACAAAGAGGAAAATAAGAAGGAGCCGTGCTGAAACTATAGTTTCAGCACGGCTCCTTCTTCACTTCCGTTTTGTTACAATTTATATACTTCATTGGAAGAAAGCACTCTTATACCGCTTTTTTCCAATGTTTCCACTGCCTTCTCAGGGACTTCCACTTTGATAATTACCAAGGCCTCATCTTTGTTTTTCCCTACAAAAGCATAAAGATATTCAATCCCGATTGAAACATTATCCAAAATTTGCAAGACTTTCGCAAGAGCGCCGGGTTTATCAGCTACCGCTATGGCAATAACATTTGTACAACTTACAGCAATGCCGTTTTCTCTAAGTATCTGTTCTGCTTCTTCCGGTTTATTAACAATTAAGCGTAAAATACCGAAGTCAGTTGTATCAGCAATAGATAAAGCACTGATATCAATATCTTTTTCTCCCAAAATCTTCGTAACTTCCGCGAGTCTGCCCAACTTATTTTCAAGGAAAACAGAAAGTTGTTTGACTAACATTTTTTCTCCTCCTTTTTTACTGATTTCTTTTTACTAATTACAGATTTCTTTTATCAATAACCCGTTTAGCTTTTCCTTCACTGCGCTCGATAGTTTTTGGCTCAACCAGTTTGATTTTGGCGCTTATACCCAAGATGAAATCGATTTCTTCCCTGATCCTTCTTTCAATATCTTCCAGCTTTTTGACTTCATCAGAGAACAAAACCGGAGTCATTTCCACCCATACTTCCAAGGTATCAAGGTTTCCTATCCTGTCAACTATCAGTTGATAATGAGGAGCTACTTCACCAAAATTCAGCAAGACACTCTCAATTTGGGAAGGGAAGACATTTACCCCTCTGATAATCAACATATCGTCGGATCTTCCGGTTACCCGGTTCATCCTGACAAGGGTTCTGCCGCAGGCACAGGTTTCATAATTAAGGGAAGAAATATCTCTTGTTCTGTATCTTAATACAGGAAATGCTTCCTTGGTAATTGTCGAAAAGACAATCTCACCTTTTGATCCCGGCGGCAAAACTTCCAGGGTCTCCGGATTAATTATTTCGGGAACAAAATGATCCTCAAAGACATGAAGTCCCGATTTACAGGAACATTCACTTGATACTCCGGGTCCAATAATTTCACTGAGTCCATAGATATCAATTGCCAGGATGCCAAGCTTTTCTTCTATTTCACTGCGCATATTGAGTGACCAGGGTTCTGCTCCGAAAACACCGGCTTTTAACTGCAATTCCTCTTTTTTAATACCCATTTCCTCCATTACTTCTATCAGGAATAAAGCATAAGATGGTGTGCAGGCCAAGATAGTACTGCCGAAATCCTTCATAGTCTGAATTTGTCTTTTGGTATTACCGCCGGAAATCGGAATTACGGTTGCGCCGATTTTTTCTGCTCCATAGTGCACACCCAAGGCACCGGTAAAAAGTCCGTAGCCATAGGCATTATGAACAAATGAATCTTTGTTTGTGCCTACAGAGACCAATGTTCTGGCCATTGCATCTGCCCAGGAGTCCAGATCCTTGTGAGTATAACCCACAACTATCTGTTTGCCGGTGGTTCCTGAGGAGGCATGCAAGCGTACTACATTACTTAAAGGTTCTGCAAACAGGCCATAGGGATAAGTATCTCTTAAATCCTGTTTGTTAGTGAACGGCAGCTTGGGTAAATCTTCGATTGATTTGATATCGCCCGGTTCTAAACCTATTTTTTGCATTTTTTCCCGGTAATGAGGAACATTGTTGTATATTCTATTAACAGTCTTAATGAGTCTTTCCGATTGAACACTTGTCATTTCATCTCTTGACATGCATTCATATTTTTCATTCCAATACTTCATTTAAAACACTCCCCGATCTGATATTGCTTGATTTAGATTGCTTGATAACCTGCATTAAATGCTTCAATGTTTACATTGAGGACCTTAGCGGGAACGGTTTCCCTGATAGCCTCATCCCAAATTTGCTTGGGGATAGCTGTTTTAGCAGCCATAACACCCAGCAAAACAATATTTACCGCTTTGAGATTACCACACTCTCTGGCAATCTTTAAGGCATTCAATGTGAAAACATTCTTATATTGCCGGTTTATAGTATTGATTATCTCTGAGGGATACTTTGCCGCTCCTGTTATTACCGGCAACGGATCGATTTCCTGCTCATTAATAATCATCATTCCGTCCTTCTTTAAATACTCAGTCCATCTTAAGGCTTCAAGTTTCTCAAAGGCCAGGATGATATCGGCTTCACCTTTTTCGATCAAGGGTGAATAAATTTTTGGCCCGTATTTCACATAGGTTACAACACTGCCGCCTCTTTGCGACATACCATGCACTTCAGAAACCTTGACATCATAATTCATTTTGAAGGCAATAACTCCTAAAATCCTGCTGGCTAAAAGGGTTCCCTGTCCGCCTACCCCGACAATCATAATACTTAATTTATCCATTTTTCGCACCGGCCTTTTCTCCAGTCTCCTCAAATGCCTGGAAACTACAAACTATTGTACATAACATGCAACCTACACATAATGCTTCATCAGTCTCCACAAAATCTCCCTTGTTGACAATAGCCGGACAGCCCAGGGCCAAACATTGCTTGCATCTTTTGCACTTCTCCTGATTTATCTTGAGTGCTCCGCCAAATTTTACGTCCTTTGATAAAGCGCAAGGACTTTTGGAAATAATCACAGAAGGTTCGGCTGCGGCGGTTTCTTCTTTGACAATCTTTTCAAATTCCTTAATGTCAAAAGGATTAGCGACTCTTACTCTTTCTACCCCTATGGCCTGGGCAAGTTTTACCAAATCAACCTGCCTGGTAACCTCACCTTTAATTGTATAGCCGGTTGTTGGATTGGGTTGAAAACCTGTCATCGCTGTTATGGAATTATCCAGAATCAGAACCGTGGAGTTACCCTTATTGTAAACCACATCTATCAAGCTAGTTATGCCGGAATGGATGAAGGTAGAGTCTCCTATCACCGCTACCGTTTTTTGGGCAAACTCCGCGCCTCGGGCTTTTTCCATACCGTGGGCGGTACCAATACTTGCCCCCATACATATGCAGGTATCAATAGATTCAGTCGGGGGAAGTGCTCCCAGGGTATAGCAGCCTATATCACCGGTGGCAGTTAGTTTAAGTTTATGCAGAACATAATGCATTCCCCTGTGCGGACATCCCGGACACATAACAGGTGGTCTTACCGGGACATTGTCAACAAGCGGTTCATTAACTTCCTGTTTAACTCCGAGCATCTTTTCTTTAATTAATTGGGCAGTCAGTTCACCCATTAAAGGAAGCAAATCCTTGCCGGTAACCTTAATACCAAGTTTCTTAATATGATCCTCAAAAAACGGTTCCAATTCTTCAACCACATAAAGTGTTTCCATTTCAGAGGCAAACTTAGCAATAAGCTTATCAGGTAAAGGATAGACCATGCCGATTTTCAGATAAGAAACATCCCCAAAAGCTTCTTTAGCATATTGATAAGCTATACCGCTGGTGATCACACCGATTTTTTTACTGCCCCATTCTATGGAATTCAGGTCGGTAGTCTCTGAATACTCCTGTAAAGCCAGCATTCTTTTTTCTACTTCAACATGTCTTTTCCTGGCCATTGCCGGCATCATCACATATTTAGTAAAGTCCTTATTATAATCTTTAAGCTTATAGTCGGCTCTTTCCCCTGTTTTCACCGCACTCTGAGAGTGGGATATTCGTGTGGATAATCTGACTATAACAGGGCAATCAAAGCTTTCACTTATCTCAAAAGCCTGTTTGACGTAATCCAGACACTCCTGACTGTCGGAAGGTTCCAGCATCGGAACCTTGGCAGCCCGGGCATAGTGCCTGCTGTCCTGCTCATTTTGTGAACTGTGCATTCCCGGATCATCAGCTACCAGCAATACTAAGCCACCGTTAACACCTGTATAGGATACTGTAAACAAAGGGTCTGACGCTACATTCAAACCAACATGCTTCATTGAACAGATCGAGCGGGCTCCTCCCAGAGAACCTCCGATGGCAACTTCCAGGGCAACTTTTTCATTTGGTGACCATTCTACATAAACCCCATCATATTTTGCCATGTTTTCAGTTATCTCCGTACTTGGTGTTCCGGGATAGGCTGCAGCAACTGTTGCCCCCGCCTCATAAGCTCCTCTGGCTGCAGCTTCATTTCCAAGCATCAACCTTTTCATAAAATATCCCCCATTCACTCCCCGGATCTTACTCACTGACAAAGAACCATTTACTATTAGGTCCATTAAGAATTCAGGAGTCAGAATTCAGAATGCCCCAAGAATATGCTTTCAGCAATTGATCAACTTTTTACAATAAGCTTTGTTTCGGAAAACATTCCCATCCGAGCTCCTACGTGATAATTTGGTAGTATTGGCATTCTTTAACAAAACCTTGGTCAATGTTAAAAAACAGTTTTATTGCTAAACAGCAAGCACGAACAAGGCGCTTCTGCCATAACTTCAAAAATCAGTCTCCAGAAAACTACGAAAAACAACCTTCTCTCATTCTGACTTCTGAATACTGACTCCTGACTCCTATTCTTGAGCAGATCAGATATGCCTAAACACATATCTGTCTTCTTCCTTAGATATTATAAACTCATTTTCGATTACAAACTACAATTATTTTATTATTTGGCAGTAACGTCGTTGCTGTCTTAGTTGATCGTGTTAAAAAAAACTGGTACAATATGTACAATATTTTATTGAATATGTAAAGTGATGATAGGGTAAAGTAAACGTTAGGGCTTCTCAGGGAGGCAGTGTCATGGACTGAAAGCGCTGCTAAAGTAACTGCCGTTGAAGGTTCACCCTTGAACTGCCTGACTGAAACCACTTAGGGCAAGTAGGTCAAGACGGAAACTTCCACCGTTAAAAGGAAGGGGGTATAAGGAATTTTATTCCTGTACCTGCATAAAGAGGGGTCTAGATCAGGCTCAATCAGGGTGGTACCGCGAAAAACACTTTTCGTCCCTTAGGGATCAAAAGTGTTTTTTTAGTGCGACTCGCAAGGCGATTAAGTGTCTGGAGGTTATAGGTCTAGGAAGTGATATCAATTACATAATGAAGGAAAAGAAAGGTTGAGTACCATGATATCGACTAAAATGCAAGAGCAGGTACAAGGCAGTTCTGTTATTCGAGCGATGTTTGAGGAAGGAAAAAGACTGGCGGAAATTCACGGGGTGGAAAATGTCTTCGACTTCAGTCTTGGTAACCCCAATGTTGAACCACCTGAAGAAGTAAATAAGGCGATTATCGAGATTTTAAACACGGAAAATCTTTTGAGCATTCACGGGTATATGAATAACTCAGGTTATGAAGGCGTAAGAGCGGAAATTGCCAAGTCTCTCAATGATAAATACGGTACAGCTTTTACCTTGAATAATATTCTTATGACCGTTGGGGCGGCAGGCGGGTTAAACGTTATTCTCAAAACCTTACTTAACCCCAAGGATGAAGTCATTACTTTCGCACCCTATTTCGTCGAATACAGAAGCTATGTGAGAAACTATGATGGTGAATTGGTCATAGTATCCCCAAACACGCTTGATTTCCAGCCTAATCTTGCAGAATTCAGGGAGAAAATCACCCCTAAAACCAAAGCGGTCATCATCAATTCCCCTAATAATCCAACAGGTGTTATCTATTCCGAAGAAATCATAATCAAGCTCTCGGCAATACTGAGGGAGAAGCAAAAGGAATTTGGCACAGATATTTATCTCATTTCCGATGAACCATACCGGGAACTGGCTTACGAAAATGCTGAAGTGCCATATCTCACAAAATATTATGAGAACGCAATCATCGGCTACTCATTCAGCAAATCCCTGTCGTTGCCTGGCGAAAGAATAGGTTATTTAGTGATTCCGGATTCTGCTGCTGATTTCCAAAACATTATTATAGCTGCAAATATTGCCAATCGTATTCTGGGTTTCGTAAATGCCCCGTCGTTATTCCAGCGTGTCGTTGCCAAGTGCTTAAATGCCAAGGTAGATATTGATGCCTATAACAGGAATCGTGAACTTCTCTATAATGGACTTTTATCCTACGGTTACCAATGTATTAAACCGGAAGGTGCCTTTTACCTGTTTGTGAAAACTCCAATTGAGAGTGATGTAGAATTCTGCAATCTGGCCAAACAGAAAAATATTCTCATTGTTCCCGGTACTGCCTTTGGCTGTCCCGGTTATGTGCGAATTGCCTATTGTGTCGCTTATAAAACAATTGAGAGAGCTTTACCTGGTTTTAAGGCTTTGATTGATCAAATAAAAAAAAGTAACAAGGTTATCTGATTTTGGTGTTTTGAGGATAATTGTTAAAAAATCGGAAGAAGTAGAATTATTACTTCGGGATAACGGCTTTACCGTGAGTTACACAAATGTTATTGCCATAGCAGTAAGTTTCGCCTGGGGGTCTTTTTTAAAGTGTTAACTGTTCTGCATGATAACTCTATCAGTATGATTAAAGTGTTCCTCTGAGCCGGTATGGTGCAGTATTTATTGTTACTTGCGCAGAAATAAGGGTCAGCATATAAGTGTGCCGGTTTCGGCTGTTTCGGCTGTTTTGAAGAATTGGTAAAATAATTTTTTGGGGGGTGTTATCCTTGAGATATAAAAATATTGGACCGATGTCTACTCCGGATGAAATTAAAGCGGAGATCCCATTGAGTCAGACTGCTTTGGCAATCAAGGCAGAACGGGATAGTGATATTCGAGACGTATTTGAAAATAATTCTGCCAAAAAGATCCTGATTATAGGCCCATGTTCTGCAGATAAAGAAGATCCGGTCATGAAATACATGTCTCGTTTAGCGGCAATTAATGAAAAAGTAAAGGAAAGACTGATTCTAATACCTCGAGTGTATACAAACAAGCCCAGAACAACCGGAGAAGGTTACAAAGGTATGCTGCATCAGCCGGACACCAATGAGAAGCCGGACATGCATAAAGGTATTTACAGTATCAGAAGGTTGCACAAGAGAGTTGTAGAAGAGACCGGCCTGACGGCGGCTGATGAAATGTTGTATCCGGAGAATTGCAGATATTTAGACGATGTTCTGGCCTATCATGCTGTGGGTGCAAGGTCAGTGGAGAATCAAGGACACCGCTTGGTTGCCAGCGCCATCACTGAGCCTGTAGGTATGAAAAACCCAACAAGTGGCTATATCAACGTCATGTTGAATTCCATCAATGCTGCGCAAATGCCGCATCGATTCATTTTCGAAAGAAATGAGGTTCAGACAGAAGGCAATCCCTTGGCGCATGCCATACTTCGGGGGGCAATAAACCAGTATGGACAGAATATCCCCAACTATCATTATGAGGACATAATTAAGCTTGCCAAAATGTATGCGGAGGCCAAGCTAAAAAATCCAGCTGTTATTGTGGACTGCAATCATGCAAATTCTATGAAGCAGTGGCAAGAGCAGCCACGGATAGCAAAAGAAGTAATGCATAGTGCTCAAAAATCAGAAATCATCAATAAGATATTCAAGGGATTAATGATCGAAAGTTATCTGATGGATGGGTCTCAATCGGAAACGGGGACGAATTACGGGCAGTCTATTACCGATGCGTGTCTCGGCTGGAAGAAAACGGAACGTTTGATCCTTGAAATTGCAGATATGGTTGATAAAATGAGTAGCTCCAAATAGTTATTTGAAAATTGGGTACAATATTTGATTAAAAGCATATATCCCTGTCAAGCATACAGGGCAAAACGAGACGGTCGTTCGCTTCGAAAGAAAACACACCACCATATATAGTACTACTAAAATTTAGTACATAGTAGTATGTAGTGTTTTCTATCGAGGCGTTTTTCTGTATATACATCAGGTGCCTTACTATACAGAATATATTTAAACAATCCCGCGTGGGAATAGGCTGAGGTATGGGAGATTCTTTGATAATACACCCGGCACAATTGCTTGGGAATAATTATGGCTATATAGGTGAGAGGAACCCCAACACCAAGTTTTGGGGTATCTGGCTCTCTGTTCCCACTGTTTTGGCAATTTTTAATTCACTTTTGGGGAAAGGATAATATAAGCACAGTCGGCTATTATTAAAGCTTATCCGCTGATATAAGCCATGAAACAATGGAAGAATGTACCATATCCAAACGTGAATAAAGAAAGTAATTGACCAGATAATCGTTAATCAAGAAAGAGACTCTATAAATCAAAGTTAATGTCAATCAAATCAAAAAAACATAATCCGAACAGCCCCTAAAAAACAGCAGCGTCACCGTAATGGAAATGCCTTCTTAAAACCCCGCAGCCAGGTCAAGGGCAGGCCGGCCGGGGGAGATAATCAAAGGGCATAGTTTACATAATACTTATTATCGGTACTTATAAAATTGCCATTCTTCTTTGTAGGCATGTATCTCCACTTTTTCATATCGTATATTGTCGCCAGTACCACGTCACGGGGCAGGTAATATACATATCTCATTCACCAAGCCTTCAAAAGTTTATGTTTATTCACTGCAGTAATATTTTACCTTCATCCCCGTCGACAACTACTTTACAGCCCTCTTTAACAACTTTCATAACACCCGGTATATTTACCACCGCAGGAACCCCGTATTCCCTGGCCACAATGGCCCCGTGGGACATGAATCCTCCGGTTTCCATGACCACTGCACCGGCTTTTAAAAACAACGGGGTCCAGCCCGGGTCAGTGGATGGCGCCACCATAACATCTCCCGGCTGCAGCCTACTTCCTTCATCCGGATGATTGATCAATCGCGCTGTGCCGGAGGCTTTTCCGGCGGCAACCGGCCCCCCCACCATACAATTGCCGGAAGTCAGGGTAACAGGTTCCGCAAACCTGGGCGTTTCCCCAAAAATGATATCCGGCGGTGAATTGACTCCATTTCTTTTCTCGCTGCTTTCCTAGCAGCAATCAGTGCCCGAACCGAAACCCGGCACCGTCCCATGCGCCGGTCAACACTGAAAACAGCTCTGGCCAGGTGCAGAAGTAAATGTCAGCCTGTTCATCAATGATGCCCCGCTCGCAAAAACGGGAGCCCAACTCCTGGGCTATCATCCGATACACTCCCGTAGCCCTGACCATTACCGATTTGGTCATTTCCCGCACTGCCGCCCCGGCCTGGGCCTGCCTGACCCATTTACTGATCGATGAATGCCTGTTAGAAGGAACTTTATCCTTGATTTCAAGCCAGGCCCGTTCATATTTTTCTTTTTGTTCCGCCTTCAGTTTACCAAAATCGGCAGTATTTATGGTACTTCGTATGATGTCCATCAGGTAAGAAGGATCCTCCTGCCACCTGGGGTTGATGATATCCAGCTCATATACGGCCCGGTGCCCGTATTCTCTGATGAACTCGCGAAATACCTGCTTAAAGGCCGACCGTTCAGGCAACCGCTCTTCCCAGGAAAGCGGATCAAAATCGGTACTGCCGAAAAACTGAGCGGCGTCATTGTCCCGGCGGGCAATCCCGGCCAATTCTAGCAGCCTGTAACCGTGATCCGCGCTGGTTATGCCTGCTGCTCCGCCCACCATTAAGGCATTAAAAACCGCAATATTTACTGAGAACTTTAAATAATGACCCTACCGCCGTGGCACCTGATCCGCTTAAATAACGGAAGTACCTGGCAAATCCCCTGACAATCCGGCAAGAGTCAACATATAGATTGATAAAATCCCTGTCCTGCAAATGTTTGAATCCCTTTTCAGTCAAGGCTTCAACAGAACGTGAGACCTGAGCATGGGTTTTAGCGGCATTTTTTACGGCCCTGTTCGTTAAAGAACCGGTTTTTATCAGGCGATTTCCGGCTGGTGGCCTCCCCAAAAGTTATCACAGCCCGGCGTCCAGATAGTATGTATCGGGCTCCACGGCGCCGTTTACCACTGACTCTCCCAGACCGAAATTGGCATTGACAACCAAAACGTCCTGTCGGCCTGTCCGGGGGTCGCAGGTAAAGCCCACTCCAGCGGCCCGGGCCTCCACCAGTTCCATCACAACTACCGCAGTCGACACTTGATCGTCATTTATATTTAGTTTTCTGCGGTATGCCACGGCAGCATGCGACCACAGGGAGGCATAACAACTTTTCACCGCCGCCAGGATCTGGCCCAAACCACGGACATTCAGAGATGATTCATGTATACCGGCAAAGGATGCCCTGGACGAGTCTTCGGCCGCTGCGGATGATCTTACAGCCAGCGGTCTTTCCACCAGGCCCAGGCTGTTGAGCAGGTCAGTCAATTCTTCTACGATAGAATGTGGGATTGAGCCATCTTTAATTTTTTTCCCTTAATTGCATCAATCTGTCCTGGTTGCAGGTTTCATCAATGTTTCCGGCAGTTACTGTTTTGGAAATGTTTTGAACCATGTCCTGCAACCTGTTATGCCTGATAAACTCGTCGTAAGAAGCTTCATCCCAGGTTAGAGTGTACTTCACTGTAGATTTTGCCACTGCACTACCCCCTGCCTGATAAAATGAACATCCCATTAACCGGTTCTCTCACCGTATGCTTATTTTTGACTACTTACCCGGTTAATTGCCCCATACAGAATCATGTCTACCATTTTGGCCATTTCCTGGCGCAATTCAAATTTTGACGTATCATTCAACCAGTCCAGGACGATAGAACCGCGAAGAATATCAATCAGCTTCACCAGCAGTTTAACTGAGACATCCTGCCTGATTTCGCCCGCCTGCTGGCCCTGCCGGATAATCTCGGCCACAATGCTCTGAGTGCCTGTTTCTTCATCGCTATAGCCAGACCCCTGACACATGTTTTTTATACGGTACCCCAGACATATTCCCATTATCTCGGAGTTCATTTCCACCCACTCATAGGTATTATCGAAGGCGGCCAGCAAACGCGACCTTGTATCAGGCAGGTGGTGTAAAGTTTCAATAGTCGCTTCCGCCAATCCCTTTGAAAGGCCTCTTACATATTCGTCAACAATAGCCTCTTTGACGGGAAAGTGATTATACAAGGTTTTCCTGACGATATCGGCCTCGGTCGCTATCTGCTCCATTGTTGTATGGTTAAAACCCTGGCGCTGAAATAAATCCATAGCCACTTTAATGATTTTCTGACGGGTTTCCTTTTTCTTCCTCTCCATCCTGCTTTCACCTGGCATATCCCCTGGTTCCATTGTTGTTTTACCTCCGTGTTGTACTGATGAATATGTAATGCCAAGAAACATATTGTAACCTTACACATCCTGCATTGCTTTACATTGTGTAAATTATGCTATTGTTATTTTGCCTCATAGTTTCTGGTGTGTCAATATCCATAATCTCATTAAATTACTTATCCAAAAAATAAAAACGGCAGCTACAAGGCTGCCTTAATAAGGTATCGAAAAAGAAACAAAACTCTATATGCCATCACTGGGGGCCGTTCAATATAGCGGCCCCGCCTGTCCACCCGGTTTTTAATAGGGGCTGTTGAAAAACTACATCTGAAACAAAGAGGCGTCTGAGAACCCAAGAAATTCAGGGTTATCAGACGCCTTTCTCTCTAGAATCTTATTTTTTGGGTATTTGTCAACAGCCCCGTTTGCCAGAAAGCTTTCTTTTATTCAGTTAACTAATGCCCTACGAACAATTAATAACTTACAGATATACCTTTCCCTCGTCGCCATCCACAGTAATCAACTGACTGTCATTTATCATCTTCATCACGCCAGGAATGTTCACCACCGCCGGAATACCGTATTCCCGGGCCACAATTGCCCCATGGGATATAGATCCTCCTGTTTCCATTACAATGGCTGACGCCCTTAAGAACAGGGGGGTCCAGCCCGGGTCCGTTGATGGGGCCACCAGCACGTCTCCGGCCTGTAGCTTTTCCCCTTCGTCTGGATGATAAATCAATTTTGCCGCGCCGGAGGCCCTTCCCGCAGCCACGCCCATACCTGTCAGCGCATTGCCTGAGCTACGGATGACTGGTTCTATAAAATGAAGTACCTCATCAATAATTAAGTCGGGGGGTGAAAGCGCCTCCATTTCTTTTCTCCTGGCCTTCCGTTCAGCCACTAGAACGTCCAGCCCCCTGCCGCCCCAGTCCCCTCGCAGAATGGAGAGAATATCACTCCAGGCACAGTGGTATATGTCGGCCGGCTCTGCAAGAATCCTCTTTCCCGCCAGCCGGCGCCCGATCTCCTGGAATATTAAACGCATATCATATGTCTGTATCTTGACCAGCACGGACTTGGCCGCTTCTCTTAGTTCCGCGCCTTTCAGGGCCTGTTTTAACATTGAGTTAACAAATCCACGTCTGTAAAAAGGAACCTTTTGGCTTACTTCTCGCCGTACCTCGTCCGCTTTTTCTTTTTGCCTGGCCTTTATTTTACCCAGATCGGCGGTTTCCATGGTGCTCCTGACGACATTCAAGAGATAAGAAGGGTCTTCCCGCCAGCGGGGGTTGATTATATCATATTCGTAAACTCCCCGGTGCCCGTACTCCGCCAGGAAGCTCCGCAGTGACTGCTTGAGCGGGGATTCCTCCGGCAGTTCTTTATCCCACAGGAGAGGATTAAAAGGCTCGGTGGTAAAAAACCTCCGGGCGGCGGCGTCCCCCCGGGCGATTTCGGCCATTTCCACCAGGCGGTAGCCGTGCTGCGCGCTGGTTATGTCTCCCCCCCCTGCCATAAGGGCGTTTGCCACAGCTTTTCCTTTAGCGGGAAAATATTTTTCCAGCACTTTTACTAATAGACTTGTATCGCTGCCGGAGACAAAAGTCATAAACACCGGCCAGTATTCCCTGAATGTGCTTCTTACCTCAGAAATTTTATTGATTAAATCTCTTTCTGCCATGTCCTTGAAATTTTCTTTTAATAGGGCCGCTGTAAGACTTTCAACTTTGGCAAAATATTTTGGCGCGTTCTTTCTGTTTCTCATTCCTGAAAAAATTACTTTCAGCAAACGCCCCAGTCTTTTTAATCCTTTTATTCCACGGTAAGGTTTTTTTTCGTTAATTTTTATTTCCGGCTGGAACCCCCCCGCGAATTCGTTTATTTGCCTGGGCGTAATGCCAAAAGCGTCATAATTGATCCATTGAATAATGGACAGGTTCCAATATGCCCGGCCCTGATATAATCTAATACCCTTAAGGCCCGGGAGCCCTTGATAACCCGGCATGTCGATTCCTAAAACAAGATAATTCAAGAGGCTCCAGTTGAGGGTTGACTGGACCATGGGCTGGGCATCCTTCAAGTTGGCATTGGACCATATGTCCGGCTGGTTTTTAAGCTCGTCAAAAGTGTACCTGGGCAGCGCCGTCACAGGCCTGGCCTGGACCAGGGCAAAATCTTTGCCGTCAAACACCCATTCAATGTCTTGGTGCTGTTCCCCGCAGCCAAGGGAATCAAAAACACGCTGGATCAGCAAACCCAGTCGGCGTATATTTTCATCGCTTAAAACCTGACCTGCCGGTGACCCGGCGTACTCGACATATTCCGTCCCGCCGGTTTTCCGGGCAATGGTTTTCCCTTCTTTACGGCCGATTCTTTTATGTGTTATTTCAAACGCATAGTCTAAACGGTATTCATCCGGATCAACAGCGCCGCTTACCACGCTTTCGCCCAAACCAAAATTGGCGTTGATAAGCACCAGGTCTTCCTGGCCGGTCTGGGGGTCGCAGGTAAAGCCGACTCCGGCGGCCTCGGCCTCCACCATTTCCATGATCACCACGGCCGGGATCACTTCGTCGTCTCTAAAATTCATCTTCCGCCGGTAAGCGACGGCCCGGGGTGTCCATAAAGAGGCGTAACATCCTTTAATGGCGGTCAGGATGTCATCCATCCCCCGGACATTTAAGAAAGATTCGTGTACCCCCGCAAAAGAGGCCTTGCCGGAGTCCTCGTCAGTGGCCGAAGACCGGACGGCCAGCGGCTTATCCAGTATACCGGCGGTTTTCAGGCTGGATTCCAGCTCATCCCTGACATTTGGAGGTATACAGGCAGCCTTTATTTTTTCTCTAATCAGTAAAAGTTTTTGCTCAATCTCCTTATCTCCAATGTTACCAATGGTTACACTTCGTGCGATCTCCCCTGTGGCTTCCAAGAGGCCATTTTCTTCAATAAAACTCTGGCATGCCCCGGCCGCAAGGACGCCTCCAATGGGTACCCTGAATCCGTACCGCTCGAGCCTTCCCAGGTTCCACCCCTTCCCCCCGGCTGCCCCCACCCCGGCTTGAAAAGCTTCGGGCCAACTGAAAAAGAAATTTCCGCAACTCTTTTCCATGGACATCCTCCCCCTTTTAATTATCTTATTTACCCGGGCCTTATAAACAGACCGTTCGGTCTAATAAATATGAAAAAAAATTATTTCTCGTTCCGGGTGCCTATACCTTGCAACAATAATGTAGTCGCCTTATGAAATAAAGCTTTCCTGGCGTCCTTATCCATTAAATTGGAATAACGGCTTAGTCCTGAATAAAAACTACTAACAATAAAGGTTAATTCAAATAAATTCTCATTTTTTAACTCACCTGCAGCAATCCCCTCTGACATAAATTTCTTGAATTTTTCAAAGGATATATTAATAATAGCAAAGAGTTTTTGACCGGCTTCCGAGTCTAATCCCACTGTGCTAATGAACTCTCTCTCAATTGAGTGCAGCGGTCTTTCAATGTCGGCTATAAAGTCACCATATGCATAAAGTTTCTCGGTAATGGATTCATATTCAGAGGATATTTTTTCCCACTGCTCCGACCATTCAGTAAAGTTTTGTTCCGCCAGACAAAGAAACAAATCTTCTTTACTTTTGAAATGGTAATACAAGTTGCCTTTGCTGCATCCCGTAGCGGCACAGATATCTTGAATGGAGGTGGAGACGTACCCCTTCTGGGAAAATAAGATTTTAGCTTTGTCAACGATATGCTTTTTTGTTTGCTCTCCTTCGTATCTGCGTTTACTCATTAACCTGCTCCTTATTATGTTTACAGACTGAACGTTCGGTCTAAATTTAGCATATATGAAACTATTTTATTTTGCAAGTGCTTTTATTCCATATAAAAATTGAGGCCATGCTTCCAGTGTAAGCGTTCAGTTATTGAAATGCCCTTTTTCAAGGATACCTTTGTTAGAAAAAAATAAAGCAACGGCAGCTATAATAGAGCCTGCCGTTGTTTCTAGTTTGAGGGCTTATATGTAATAACATTATTCTCAGTTATTTTTCTTGTAGATTTTTCTTGCCATTTCTGCTATATTTAACCATAACTTCTTCCCGCAGTAATATATCATCAATGGAAATGGAATTATAATCAGCAAGGTCAATACATTTGGCGCAGTTATCACAAGTCTTGGTGGGATCCAGGTCACATACGAAACATTCACAGCAGTTATCGCATATCTTGCTTTCCTCTAGGATGCACATTTTGGGTATCATCTTTAATTTGTCGCGATCTATCTTAAGCAACGCCATATCCATCCCTTTCCCGAGCAGGTCTTGATATAATGCCGGATCAAAAAAAAATTGTATTATACCTTGTCACATATTTTATTTTATTTGCAGGTGAAATGCATTCTTTTATCCCTAAATGGACTAATCATACAGTTTAAAGGAAATATATAATGCCGAACGCATCAGGTAATCCATGGCGGTTTTTGCATTAAACTGCTTTTGTTCTTTAGTACACAAATACCTGCCAAAGCTTTTTGGTATTTTATGGTGTTTAGGAATAGATGGAAAAGACCGGCAGTGGTTTTTTGTGCCAATGGTAATAAAAGTGCGGTGACTATATGATAGCTGGTTTCCTCTTCTACATTGAGATAGTGGTAATATTTTGAGGATACTATGGCGTTGTAATGGATTATTTCATCGATGGATTTATGTGTATACGTCCCTCCCCGCCCGGCTTTGTAATTGAAATAATTATTTTTAACCCATTTTTCGTATTTCTGGTGGCCATTGAATGGAACACACATTGAATGATAAGGCACACAGAGATCTTGTACGATATGAGATGCCGCACCCAAAAAAAACATTGATTTTCTTATGCACTTTTTAGTCCAGTTGTCACAAGCCAAATTGAAATAGTGGCTACACTCATCAAGAGCACCGGGCCACGGGTTTAACCCCGCATGATTGAACGGATTATAATAATGGGCAAAACATTTCCAACCCTTGTCTGCCCAAGATGTTCCTCTATTTATATTATCGATATTAATAACAATGAAAGATGCCATACCTTTCATGTCATCATTATGCAATATTTCTGCCGCTTGGCGGTTTATAAAATAGTGGGTAGCCCCTCCATGATCAAAAAAGTTTTGTATCGGGCTAGCAGCAGATAGTAATATTTTTGCGGCTGTCCAGGAACTGTTATCCATGCGCAATCCAATGCAACCTCCGTTTTCACTGGTTTTATAAATTTATCATACCCGTTATTTAAATAAAATTATCATCAAATGCCAAACCTTGTATATTTAAAATATAAAAAAGAAGCCTTTATGGCTTCTTTTAAAATAATATAGCTGTTAATTAAATAACTCTTAAATAGAAGTTTTAGTAGCCATTCGATTCATTAAAATGTTTGCTGATACATTGATTAACAGTATTAATATTATCAAAACGGTGGCTGTGCCGTAGGCCATTTTAAATGAAATGCCATCAAAGGTAAGCAGGTATAAATGGATAGAAAGGGTTCTGCCCGGATCCATAATGGAAGTCGGCATGTTCAGCGAACTTCCCGCTGTAAGCAGTATTGCCGCTGTCTCACCCACTGCCCTTCCGATACCTAGTATTATGCCGGTAAATATACCCGGAAGAGCAGTGGGAAGTACAATTCTATATATGGTTTGCCATTTGGTTGCGCCCAGTGCAAGGCTGCCTTCCCGGTAAATGTTGGGGACGCACTTAATTGCCTCTTCGGTTGTCCTGATTATTGTGGGTAAGATCATTATAGCAACTGTAAGCCCTCCTGATAAAATTGACCAGCTAAATCCCATAAAAATAACCAGGAATGCAAATCCGAAAAGTCCGAATATTATGGATGGTATGCCGGCTAAGGTTTCCGTGGCGAATCTGATGGTGCTTACGATACGGCTTTTTGGGGCGTATTCCGTCAAAAATACGGCAGCAAGTATTCCCACTGGCGCGGCAAAAACAAGCGAAACCACTATCAGGTATACCGTGGTTACTATAGATGGAAATATGCCTCCCTGCCTACCCATATCCTCCGGCGATTTGGTCAAAAACTCCCAGGTTATAACTCCCAGACCCTGTTCAATTATGTGAAACATTATAGCAAATAGACTGCCAAGGGTTAACATAACAGATAGCCATAACAACCCTTTGGCAATCATTTCCTCTGTCTTAACTGCAATTCTCATCAATCATCACCTACTCTTTTGGGTACCAACATTACCAGTGAGTTCAATATCATTATAAAAACAAACAGAACAATACCAGTGGCGAATAATGCCTGGTAGTGGTCTCCTGCAGCATATCCCATTTCTATGGCAATATTTGCAGTTAGTGTTCTAACCGGCTCCATTATTGAATGTGGTACCAGAGCCACATTACCAGCCACAAGTATAACAGCCATGGTCTCACCAAGGGCCCTGCCCATTCCTAATACAACTGCGGTTACAATACCGGATCTTGCCGTAGGCAATATTACCTTTTTTATTGTCTGCCAGTGGGTGGCCCCCAGAGCAAAAGAACCCTCCTTATACTCCACCGGCACTGCCCTGATAGAGTCCTCGGCTATGCTGACAATGGTTGGCAAAATCATTATGGCCAGAATAATTGAAGCTGCCAGCACGCTAAAACCCCGCTCACCCCAGGTATTCATAATCAGAGGAACCAGAACCACCAGCCCGTAAAAGCCATACACCACGGATGGTATCCCTGCCAGCAGCTCTATGGCAGGCCTTATAAACATGGTAATTTTTTTGGGAGCTATTTCAGCAAGAAATATTGCACAACCCACACCCAGCGGAACACCTAGTATCAGGGCTCCTAAGGTAACATAAATGGAACCAATGATCATGGGAAAAATACCGAATACATTATCGTCAGGATGCCAGCTTTGGCCCAATATGAAATGAAACAGTCCGTATTTTTGTATTACAGGTAAACCTTCTGCAAAAATGAAGAAACATATCAGTGCCACCACGAGAACCGCAGTTGTGGCGCTGAGGAAAAGAATTCTTTCAATAATTTTTTCATGTCTGCGGGCCATATTATTACCCCTTGTTAATTTTTAGAATGATAAAGTAATTTTACTTAAAATATGTAAAAGCATGATTATGCACAGGTTAACATTATGTTAAGCATCGGAGGTTTTACGCGTTATAAACGCTGTGCAAAAAAATTCATTATTGCATTAATAATAACAATATCTTCCTCTTTATTTAATTGCATTTTAATATAGCTTTAACAAGATCTGAGTAGAATGGGCCTTAGCAATGATTAATAAAATGAGGGATCGTTATGAGTAAAAATATTATTGATAAATTCTTCAAACAATCTCTAGTAAATAAAAGCGATGTAGAAACATATCCTTTCCGTGACTATTTAAAACAGCTTAATGAAAAAATTAGATGCGTGCTGGACAGACAAAAGTCTTTGATACTCATATTCATTGACATTAAAGAATTCCATAAAATAGAGAGGTTACACGGCTCCCAGGTAGCAGGCAGACTGTTGAAACGGATGAATGAACTGCTGATCAACAAAGCCCCGGAGATGATACCATATTATGAAGAAATACTTACTGTGGACAAATTGCTGGGCGACGAGTTTGTTGTCATATACAGCCATCAGGATAATCCTTCTTATGAAGAGATGCAAAATATTAGCTTTTCCTGGCGTATTGCTTTCAAGGAATCGCTGAACAAAGCAATGTACGGCGAAATCGGCTCTGCTGTTGACATTCATGTGGGTTGTTCTGCCATATATCCCGAGGGTGAAGAAAATATTGAAAGCAAGCTTTACTCCGCCATGCGCGAGGCTCAAAAGCATGCCCGGGGTCAAATGGACCATAAAAACGCCAGACTACTGGATGAGTTTAAGGATATAATTAACAATGAAAACTTTACCATTGAATACCAGCCCATAGTATCGTTAACAACCGGGTTAGTGCTTGGCTGGGAAGCACTAACCCGCGGCCCCCGAAATAGTCACTTCAGATCGCCTCAGGTTATTTTCAATTATGCTGCAGAGGTAGACATGCTGTATACGGTGGAAAGGCTCTGCCGGCACATGTCTATTGAAAATTTAGGACAAATTAAACAGGAACAGAAAATATTCCTAAATATTAATCCTTTAACCATTTGTGACACTAATTTCGTCAAGGGTGAAACACTGAATTTTATCAAACAGGCCGGACTAAACCAACGTAATATAGTATTTGAAATTACCGAGCAAGCTGACATAAGGAATCTGCCCCATTTTAAGCGCACTTTGGAGCATTACCGCAATCAGGGGTATATGGTAGCTATCGATGACGCAGGGGCTGGCTTTTCAAGCCTGCAGGCAATTGCCCAGATTCGCCCGGATTTTATTAAAATGGATATTTCTCTGGTACAGGGGGTTGAGGGCGACCCAGTAAAAAGAGCATTGCTGGAAACCTTCGTAACCTTTGCTGAAAAAATTGGAAGTTTTATCATAGCTGAGGGTATTGAAACGGAGAACGAATTGAGAGCTTTGATTAATATGGGGGTTCACTATGGACAGGGTTACTATCTTGGCAGGCCTGTATACCCCAGGATAATGCCAAAGGTGGAGCTCTGCGCCAGCATAGCCAGACAATCCTCTCGTAGCAAGCAACTGGCCTGGAGACATTCTATGCCAGTTGGGGATATACTGGAAGAATGTCTGTCTGTGCCGCCTGACACCACGGTGTTTAAAACAAAGAAAACGCTTGAGGCAAACGCTAATTTCTCTGGTGTTGTCGTGGTTGATGGTGTAAGACCAACTGGTCTGCTGATGAAACAGTCCCTTTACGGTCATTTAAGTAGCCAGTATGGCGTGGCCTTATACTCTAACCGTCCAGTAAAAATAATAATGGATAACATGCCGCTGATCATGGAGTCCTCTACTCCGGTAGAAATGGTATCCCAGGTCGCCATGTCCAGGGAGAGAGCAAAAGTATATGACCACGTAATTATTACTAAAAATGGTTCGTATGTAGGAGTGGTCACGGTGCAAAATCTGATTAACTCCCTAACCCGCATCCAACTGGAATTTGCCAAGGGAGCCAATCCCCTTACAGGTTTACCCGGCAACAATGCCATTGAGGTAGAAATAAATAATCGGTTATACGCCAATAATATATTTGCGCTGGTTTATATTGATCTGGATAATTTTAAGTCATTTAATGATAAATTCGGGTTTGACTATGGAGACCGACTGCTGCTGCTGACTTCTAAAATATTAAACGGAGCCACCAGAAAATACGGCTATGTCGAGGACTTTGTAGGTCATCTGGGTGGTGACGACTTCATTATAGTAACCTCACCTGAGCATGTGGATAATATATGCCGGCGTATCATAAAGTATTTTGACCGCCTGGTGCCGGGGTTTTATGACGAAGAGTCCAGGACTAACAAGGGCATCCTAGGTAAGGACAGGGACGGCCGGGATAGATGGTTTCCTTTTGTAAGCATATCGTTGGCCGTGGTGGAGTGCCAACCCTCTTCAAATGATATCCACAGTATTTCAAAAAATGCCGCTGAACTCAAAAAATATGCAAAATCACAGTCAGGAAGTGTTTGTGTCCGGGAGAGGCGTAGTATGCAAAGAGACGAATTTGCATGTGAGTATATGACAAAATAGGGTTTTTGCAACCCTTTTTGTCATATGTGTTTTATAAGATACTCTCTCTATTCAGGGGTACCGCCAACATTTCCGACAAAACCCCCGTTAAGGGGATAACCGAGAAAATATTTGTGATTTCACCCACGTTAAGACATGAATTACCAATTACCTTAATGTAATATGGCATACCCATTAACGGTACGGCGGCAGCTACACCCTATGGCAAACAAAAATGGGCAATACCCATTTTGAGTATACTGTCCATTATATAGGCTCGGTGTCTTGTACCGGCAGCCCCAGGAACATTACAAGTAACCTTTGCCTTCACAAAAGTATCATGTTTTCCAAGTCTATAACTACTTTAGATTTTATCAAATAATCCATTCCCAGGATTCCGGCAATATCAAATCCATAATCCATATCACCAATTTGTATTTTGAATTGGGTCAATTTTTTGGCTCCCAACTGTAATCTGTCAACATATTTCTCATAAACATATTCTGTTCCACCAACGCCACGTATTTTTCTTATGACATCCAAAGGTTCAGGACCTAACCCCAATTCCACAGCAACTTCGGCAGCAATGATTGTGGATGCAGAGCCAGTATCAATTAAGAAATTATCAAAACTGAGTGATTTACCTTTGTGAGTAATTACAACGTCAACAAACGGCAGCCCATACTTTAATTTTAGATTCATATGTCAGTCCGCACCCCAATCCATTTCTGCTCAATTATATCCAATTCAGGACGTGAAGTGTGAACAACGTAAAGCTCTCTTTCCCTATGCTTTCGGTGTAATTGCAAATATTGCAACAAAGCCTTATTATTGTCCTCCTGAAAATTATCAACTACAGTCATTTGAGCGATAATCCTTTTATCACCTTCTGTATGAGCCTCAATAGCTTCTATGATTACCCACTGATTAGGATATGCTCTTTTTACTTCTACCCATAACATTTTTGAATCCTCCTTTTAGGTTTATTCACTTGGGATTTGTATTTAGCGGCCTCCATCTTTCGCTACTTATGTTAGCCGATTTTCGCTTGATATACCATTTTACAAGTTCCGTTTCCAATGGCAATTCATAATCATACATTTTTAAATCCTCCGGTAAATTATGTTGCACATGAAAACCTGGCAATGTCATTTTTTTATGTTGCACTTAATATTAAAATCATACTGTATTAATTAATTGAGTGCAACATAATTTATTTTATGTTGCACAATATTTCTGCAAAAAATAAGGTAGTTATTTTGCAGAACACTAATAGGGGTGGTACTAGCGAAGCGGAAGTCATCTTAACTCAAAAAGTGGAAGTCCTCATTTTACAAGGGTCTTCACTTTGTTTATATGTCTTCAAAGTATAGGATTTGTAAGTTCCTAAAATCATGAGTATCGGAACTTTCTAGGAAAAAGTTTATATCACAGAGGCTATTATTAGAGAAAATAACAGGATAAAAAAGCGATGTTCTTATATCAAAATCAAACTCGGAACTTATTATTTGACTAGAACAATTACGATAATGTTATAATGATAAGTACGAGCTAATCATATCAAAGGGGGGAACACAGTTTGAACATATCGTCAGTGGTATGCGGGGTAAGTCAATTAAATGGGGATTCACCTCGTTGTCCTGTTTGCAATAAACCGGGGAAAAAGATGATGCCCAATACGTTGAAAAACATACTCAAAGACGACCTCCTTCCAAACATATTGGAGGATTACTGCCTGTGTCTTTCCAAAGACTGTGACGTTGTTTACTTTGGACAACAGGTCTTTTTTAAGGACGATGTGAAGGTTAAGGTCTGGTTTAAAGAAAATGATCCTTCCGTGCCAGTATGCTACTGTAAGAATATTACGGAAGCGGATATTATCGAGCACATTGTCGTCACTGGATGTTGTGGAAATATTAAAGATATTCAGGAACACACTGGGGCTAACACCGGCAAGGAGTGCCTTACTAAAAATCCCGCAGGTACCTGATGCAAGCCAGCCGTGCAATCGGTGATTGCCAAGGCACTTGAGATGAAAGAGCAGAGATAATATAGCCAAAAGGAGAATAATACTTGATTTTATTAAAATCCATATTGCTTTTTGTGCTGGCCGGACTGGCTGAGATCGGCGGCGGTTACATGGTCTGGCTGTGGCTAAGGGATGGCAAATCCTTAACTTGGGGTGTCCTCGGCGGGATGGTGTTGATTATTTACGGAATTATCCCCACTTTGCAACCTGAGGCTAACTTCGGCCGCATATATGCAGCTTACGGAGGAATATTCATTCGTTTTAGCAACCCTGTGGGGTTGGGGTGTAGATGGAAAAACGCCCGACATTTATGACTGGATCGGAGCCGTCGTTTGCCTCATTGGGGTAACGGTAATTATGTGGGCTCCCCGGGGATAGTCTTAAACGCCTTAAACAAGAATGGTTCGATCAAAACAGTCGGACCGTTTTGTATTTTACGGACAAATTACGTTTGGTTGTGGTTTCCTACCTCTATCCCTTACGCCTTTACAGATGTGTACCTAATGTGTGCCTAACCTAATAATGATTTTATTGCCATTTTATTCCACGTACTTTGTGTCTGGAATAGTTTCGCTGGTATTACCCCTAATAATAGGGGTGACCTTAATAACTTGGCAGAACACTACTGATTTTTTTATTTTTTTTGCGAACTTTTTTTTCTTTCGTGTCTCTTTAGAGATAGACATAAGTTTAAGGAGGTTGTCAAAATGAATTTGGACTATGAAATTTTTAGCAAGATTAACAGCCTTGCCGGACATATCCCTACTCTTGATTTAGTAATGGCGGCGGTAGCTAAGTGGGGAGTATTGGTATATGGTATTGTTCTTATTAGCTTGTGGTTTAAGAAGGCCCACCCTGAGCAAATGATGAATAGTAGAAAAGGAGTGCTTAAGGTCATTTTTACTGCAGCCATTGCATTAGGCATCAACCAAATTATCGGCCTTGCTTATTTCAGACCGCGGCCCTTTGCAACCAACAACGTTACCCTGCTCCTTGACCGGTCTACGGACCCCTCCTTCCCCAGCGACCACGCAACAGGAGCAACTGCTTTTACGGCAAGTATTTTTGGTGAAAATAAAGCATGGGGTACAATATTGACAGTTATGTCCCTGGTACTGTTCTTTTCCAGAGTCTATTGCGGCACCCATTATCCCTTGGATATTTTAGGAGGAATGGTGACCGGCCTGATAGGAAGTTATATAGCCAATAAATTATGGCCTTATCTGGACGGAATTGCCGGTAAGTTGGTAATGATTTGGAATCGTCTGGTAGATAAGTCTACCGGAGTATAGAGGGGGATCACCCATTGGTTGAGGTTTCGCTGATAGAACAAGTGAAGACTGGTGATTTGACGGCATTTGAAAAACTTGTTCAAGGCACTCAACAAAGAGGGCTAAACATAGCCTATGGCATTTTAAATGATCCCCTTGACGCAGAGGAGGTTTTGCAAGAGGCTTACCTGCAAGTTTACCACAATATAGGGAAGCTAAAGGCACCGGAAGCCTTTCGCAGTTGGTTCGGCAAAATCATCACCCATTTGGCTTTCAGATATTCCCGGGAAAGGAGAAGGTTCAAAACAGTCCCCCTTGATTATGTCCGCCAGGTGGAAGATACTTTCATTGATGAACCTGAAACGCTTGTTTTAAAAAAGGAACAACAAGACCAAATGATCAATGCATTAAAAACGTTGCCTGACGAATATAAAGCTGCTTTAATCCTGAGAGAATGGGAGGATTATTCATATCAGGAGATAAGCGAGGTCTTGGATATCCCTCTGGGGACAGTTAAGTCCCGCATATTTTCGGCCCGCAAGATTTTATTAAAAAAGCTGAAGGAAGGAGGTTTTTGAGGTGTCTGATTTAGGTTGCTACGATGAAAATTTGTCCGGGTATTTGGATGGGGCGCTTTCCAGTGAAGAAGCCAGAGTTATTGAAAGCCATCTGCAAACCTGCGCTCATTGCAGGGATACTCTGAATAGAATGCAGGCACTTTCAAGCGCAGTTCGTCAAGTTCCCCGTCCTGAGGCGAGCCTGTTATTGACAGCACGGATTCTAAGCAGAATTCAGACTCCCGAAATATATGCCGAAACCCCTTTGAACAAGCTGCTTCAGTCATGGGGTCTGCTCAACCTGCTTGTCCTGGGTACCTTGGTAATTCTTTTCGGCCCTGTTTTGCTGGAGGTAATGCGCGTTATTGTCAAACATTTGGTGATCGTAACGTCACTGGTGGTAAAACTAAGCTGGCAATTGCCTTTAGATAGAACAAACCTGACCCTAGGGCTGGTTCTTATAGTTGGGGCCATGGCCGCCTTTTACGGTTTCGGGCGGGTATTTTCAGCTTTATCCAGAGAGGGGACCATTTCATGAAACGAAAGGTATGTTTTCTACTGGTTCTGGTGGTGCTGTTAAGCTGTTTCTCTGTCAATGCTTGGGCCACAGAGTCTATATTTAACCAGAATAATGTAGTTAATGAAGGCCAGAAAGTCGAAAATGTTTTTCTTTACGGCGAAGACGGAATTATTTCCGGTGTGGTTACCGATGAAGTGGTTGTCATCAACGGCAATCTTACCTTAACCAAGACAGCCAGGGTTAAGGATACGGTATTTTTAGTTGGGGGTAAATTAATCCAGGAGCCGGGGGCCGAGGTTGGCAAAGGTATCTTTCATATTAATTTTGCTAATGAAAATTTAAACAGCTTGCTTTTGGGTGTGAGCGCTTTTGGCCTGATCGAATTGGCTAAATTGTTCCTGGCCTTGTTAATTTTTTTAGTCAGCCTGGCTTCTTTATTCGTTCTTAAAAACAGGGTCAGAAAAGCAAAAGCAATGCTACAGGCCAAAATGCTTAAGGTCGGTATGTTGGGATTGTTTGCAACCATTGGCCTTGGCCTGGTCTTTATAGCTCTAACAATAACCATTTGGGGCATACCGGTGGTCGTTTTGCTGGGACTTGTGCTTCTAATTTTTTTGTCGGTTGGATTGGGAGCGTTAAGTTCAATAGTCGGCGGGCTGTTATTAAAAAGCTTTGCCTGGGGACAAAAACCGTTTTACCAGGTCCTGATTGGCTCATTATTTATAGTTGCCCTCCTTAATTTCCCGGTATTAGGAATATTATGGGGAGTGTTGATGCTTATCTTTGCCATAGGGGCTTTAGCTTCAAGCTTTCTGCCGGAAATTGTGAACTCCAATGTTTAGAAGAACGATTTAAGGCAGCATTAATT
Source organism: Peptococcaceae bacterium BRH_c4b (assembly GCA_000961595.1). Classification (GTDB taxonomy): domain Bacteria; phylum Bacillota; class Desulfotomaculia; order Desulfotomaculales; family Desulfocucumaceae; genus Desulfocucumis. The sequence goes on along the minus strand of LADO01000058.1, from coordinate 41,075 downwards.
TGACTGAAAATATTTTTTTGTAAATAATCTGTTATATAGGAGAATGGCAATTGGAACATATTCAATACTGGATTCACCATTACGGTTACTCCGGTGTTTTTTTTATACTTCTGCTCGAAATGATTGGCATTCCGTTTCCGGCAGAAACCACATTAATAATCTCAGGATTTGCATGGCAAAAAGGAATATTTTCTCTTCCATTGTTATTGTTTTTTGCCAGTGCCGGCAATATCATCGGATCAATGATTGCCTACACAATCGGTTGGTATTTTGGGCGACCGTTTGTCTTGAGGTTTGGTAAACACATAGGCATCACCAACGAAAAATTTGACAAACTGGAAGAGAAATTTAAAAAATATGGGAATTGGATAGTGCTCTTCTCAAAATTTATTGTCGGTATTCGAGTTTTGGTCCCATACTTATCTGGAATTAACCGAATGCCGCCGACTCGGTTTGCCGTTTTTAATATTGTCAGCGCTACATTGTGGACATCTGCATTTGTTTTGTTGGGCCGCTATATTCAAATCGCATGACACCGTTATTATCAGGCTATGCACCAATTACTACTGCCTGGAATCATTATTACCATCATTACTATTGGATTATATATTTTTATAAAACGCCAAAAAAATCGACCCAAAAGTACAGTGTATTAGGATCAATGGACAAAAAAGGAAATCTAAGGCAGGCCATATTGGAAATAGAAGTGATGTTATTAACATGAAATGAGGTACCGTGATGCTACATCAACTGATGCAAATACTTACCTCCATTGCCACCGGTCTTATCAATACACTTGGTCACTGGGGTGTATTCATTGGCATGACTCTCGAAAGTGCCTGTATTCCCTTGCCCAGTGAAGTGATTATGCTTTTCGGCGGATTCCTGGCTGCCCAAGGCACACTCAATTTCTGGGGCGTTGTCTGGGCTGGTGTCCTCGGCAATGTGGTTGGATCGGTGATTGCCTTTTGGATTGGTGCAAATGGGGGTCGCCCTTTTCTTCAGAAGTATGGCAAGTATGTCCTATTTAACAATGAACACCTGGATAAAGCGGAACGCTGGTTCTCCCGGTATGGTGAATGTGCAGTATTCTTCGGGCGCATTCTCCCGGTTATTCGGACATTCATCTCTTTACCGGCCGGGATTGCCCGTATGAAATTCCTAAAATTCCTCGTTTTTACCCTTATCGGATGTATTCCCTGGAACATTGCACTCACTTTTTTTGGACTAAAACTCGGTCAGAATTGGCAATCCGTGGAACCCTATTTCCGGCCCATCAGCTATGCCATTATTTTTGCTATTATCTGTGGTATTGTTTGGTTCTTTTATAAGAACATCCGTAAGCGTTAGGCTAACGAAGGTAAGAATAACTTTTTAATTGAGTAAACAAAATATTTATTATGGTTAATTTGCCATCACAAATATACAGGAGGCTCCAGAAACTTATGATTGTGGGAAAAACAAAATCGTTTTTCTGGTCTCCCCCGGGAAAATTTAGTTTACACCTGACCTGGGGAATAGTAGCGGGTGTTTCTCTTCTGTTATTGCTTGCAAAAATGGTGGAAGACCTTCTGTACCATGAACTTGGCACATTTGATACAGTTGTAACCCAATATATTCAAAGCTTTGCTACTAATGAATTAACAAAGTTGGCCATTTTAATCACCCAAATAGGATCACCTTTTTTTGATATAATCGTGATGGTAATTTTGGGAAGTTATCTGTTCTTTCGTTTAAAACATACTTGGGAAGCATTGGTTCTAGCCATTAGTTTAGCAGGTGGAGGGTTGTTAAATTATGCCTTGAAAAATATTTTTCACCGTACTCGCCCGGACATCCAACACTTGGTAAATGCCGGTGGGTACAGCTTTCCCAGCGGTCATGCAATGGTATCGGCTACATTTTATGGAATGTTAGGCTATTTAATTTGGCTTAACCTTCATGAGCGCAACAAACCATCCTGGTATGTTATTGTGGTAACGGCTATCTTTATTGCTGCCATTGGAGTTAGCCGTATTTACTTGGGAGTACATTTCCCCAGCGATGTTGTGGCCGGTTTTGCTGCAGGTGGTGTCTGGTTAATAGCTTGTATCATCAGTCTACAGGCAATTAGGTGTTATAAGAATTAAATGCAATCCAAAGTGAGGGCGTAAAACAAAGTGTATAATATTTGGTTATTAAGCCTGGTCAGTTTTTTTACAGACATCGGCACATATATGGTCTACCCACTTATTCCTATATTTCTTTCTTCATTGGGAACAACGCCGTTCACTATCGGAGTTATTGAGGGAATTGCCGAAAGCCTTACAAGCTTATTAAAATTTGCGGCTGGTTTCATATCTGACCGGATGAATAATCGTAAAACCCTGGCTGTTTTCGGGTATGGATTCTCCGCTGTTGGAAGAGTCTTATTGGTCCTGGCAAGCTCCTGGGTAGGTGTTTTCCTGTGGCGGGTCTCAGATCGTATTGGCAAGGGGGTCAGAACGGCTCCTCGCGATGCACTGATAGCCGAGTCCAGTGTAAAGGGCAGACATGGGCGTTCTTTTGGACTTCACCAAACGATGGATATGCTGGGAGCCGCTATCGGTACCGGAATAGCTTATGCGATAATATCCAGGGAAAGTGGGAGTTTTTCTACTATTTTTCACTATTCGATGATTCCAGTCGTCATAGGATTTGGTTTTCTATTTTGGATTAGGGAGTCAAAGAAAGATCCACCTGCTAAACAAAAAAAATTTGCATTTAAGTGGAGTAGCCTGGATCAAAGATTGAAGCATTTATTGCTGGTAATTCTTCTTTTTACCCTAGCCAATTCCTCAAACCAGTTCCTTATTCTTCGGGCATCCGATGCAGGAATGCCAACAGCCAGTGTCCTTCTCTTATACCTGGTGTTTTACTTAGTATCCTCCCTATCTTCCTATCCGGCTGGTTATTTTTCGGATAGGGTGGGAAGAAAAGGACTGTTGGTTTCAGGTTATTTATTTTACGGGGCTGTCTACCTTGGCTTTGGTTTTATTCAATCAAATAGTTGGTTCTGGTTGCTATTTGCCCTGTACGGAATTTATACCGGGTTAACAAAAGGGGTGGAGAAGGCGCTTGTGGCTGATATCGCACCGAAAAATTTAAAGGCAAGTGCGATGGGTATGTATTCAATGATAGTTGGGATTGGATTATTGCCGGCGTCCCTACTTACAGGGTGGCTATGGAATGAGTTTGGTACGGCAGTTCCCTTTTACTTCAATGGAGGGTTAGCAATTCTAACCGCTATATTACTATATCTTGCACTTTCCAAGGAAAAACAGCAGTCTAACTTTTGTGAGGCAAAATGATTAAAATTCTTAAAGGTTTTCTTTTAATGATGACAATTGTAATCAGCATATTGTTGGTTAGCTTCATCAAAGAGGAAAATCCAGTTGTACGATCATTACCTGTTCTAATTGAATCAAAAATACATGCTCAAGGCGAAACCTATGTACCGTTGTCTAAAATTCCACTCCCCTTACAACATGCTGTTATCGACACTGAAGACCGAAGTTTTTATACTAACCCGGGAGTTAGCTTTGAAGGGATCATACGATCTGTAGTTAGGGACTTGAGCAGCGAGAGTTTCCAGGAGGGTGGCAGCACTATAACGCAACAACTGGCAAAGAATCAACTTCTCACTGACGAAAAAAATGTGTCTAGAAAATTTAAAGAAATAATCCTGGCATTTCTGATCACCAGGAATTTTTCCAAACAGGATATTCTGGCCATGTATTAAAATAGCGTCTATTTCGGACATGGGGCTTGGGACCTTGATGCAGCCACCAAGGTTTACTTTAACAAACCCGTATCCGAACTTACACTTAGCCAGTCGACTCTTCTGACTGGGCTACCCCAGTCTCCTAGCTATTTTGATCCTTTAAGAAGTTACCAAGCTGCACGTTCACGGCAGTGGCAAGTAATCCAGTCCATGATTCAGGCAAGTGATCTTGATCGGGATAAGTCTTCGGAAATCATGAATATGCCACTTGATCTACACGATTAAGGATGGGTTTCAAGATGTTCTTTTCTTTCTCAGGTTTATTTAATCTTACAACTCCGGGAGGTAAAGATAGAAGATGAATATGTTAATGCCAGCTAGTGTGGGTGTATTAGAAACTCTTCTACCTGTTGCCGGGAGTAGCCTGGTAGCTTGTCAGGGGCTGAAATTTTTACTGGCATTTCGCAGGTATAAAAGCCAATCCTGGCACCGCCTCCTGCAACCTGGGGGGATGCCAAGTTCCCATGCGGCCGTGGTTACTTCACTTGCTATCACAATGGGCCTTATTTACGGTTGGACATCTCCCTTTTTTCAACTGGCAGCCGTTTTTAGCGGTATTGTTATTTACGATGCCATAACCTTAAGAAGTGCTGTAGGTGAGCATGCCCGCCGTATAAACTTGATTTGCCACCGGGAAGGGGTATCTCCTAAGGATGACCTTTTGGAAAACTTGGGCCATACACCGATGGAAGTCATTGTAGGAGTCTTAATTGGGGTATTGGCAGCTCTGACTTCTTTCTATTAGCGCCGATTTACATCACCCGGGAAGCTTAAATTGTTTTCACGTGTCTTAGCGTGGGGTAAATCGACGATTAATTGCCATCTAATTCCTTAATGTGGGTATTGTCGGAAATGTTGGCGATACCCCATTCAGCACTATTTTTATAATCAACACGAATCTCCTCAATTTGAGCTTTGTTGTGTACAGCGGTTTCTTCAAGTTTACTTGCCAGTTCGAATATCTTTTTAACCGAAATATGATCTTCTTTTTCCTCCACTATTCCCGCTGTTCCAGACAGTCTGTCTATATAGGATACCACTTCTCTGACCCCACTGATTATTTCTGCTGTTGATTCGTGAATTTCATTTATTTTGCGGGATGCTTCGGCTATTCCACTATATATTTGACCAAGTGACAGTTTCGCTTCGTCCGCCACGGCTGCTCCTTCCCTGGTGGATTCATATCCTTCGTTAAATATTATGTAAACTTTTTCGCTTTCTTTGACTATTTCTGCAGCTATCCTTCCTATATCGTCACTTGCCCCTGCTGATTCCAGAGCCAGCTTTCTTACTTCCTCCGCCACAACTGCAAATCCTCTACCGTGCTCTCCTGCCCTGGCGGCTTCTATGGAAGCGTTTAGAGCCAGCAAATTGGTCTGTCCGGCTATATTTTTAACCTGTTCCACTATTTCAAAAATTTTTTTGATGTGGCTGTTGAGATTTACTATTCCGATTAAACCATCCTGATTATAAGCATAGCTGTTTTTCATTTTAATAATAAGCCTGTCCAGATCCCCCCTGCTCTTATCTGCAATATTCATAAGCTTTTGAGTGGTGTCCTTGGTCACGTCTATCCTGGCTGTAATGTTTTCTATGGATTCAGCCATATTCTGCACCGTTCCGTCGGTGTCATTTGTTATTGATATTTGATTATCGGCCACGAAGGCCAGTTGTTTGCTGGTCTCCGCGAGAATATTGACGGTTTTCAATGATTCCTGAAGCATTATGTCCATATTGGATAGCATAAGATTAAAGTTTTTACCAAGCATGGCAAATTCAATAGCAATTCCTTCTTCAGCCGCTCTTACGGAGAGATCTCCCTGCTTTACCATTTTCATTACTTTTATCAGATTTCCCATGGGGACGGCCATTCTTCTGGATGCTACAAAGCAGATTGTAAAGGCGGCCAGTACGGCTATCAAACCCATTAATAGTGATATGTTTCTTAACTGATATACAGGTTTTAGATAGTCATCTTCAACCAAGTCGATAACATATAACCAGCTTTTCGCCGGAACAACCTCATAAGCAATTATCCTTTTATCTCCATCCATTGTTTCTGTAAAGAAACCTTTTTTGTTCTTAAATAATTCTTTAATAGCTTCCGGCGTTAATCTCGACTCATTACCTTCGGAAAGAACTATCCGGCCCTCCGGGTCATATACTGACAGACCAGCACGTATGTAGTTTTTTGAAAAGGACAGCTTTTCATTGACCATATGTACCTTTACGAAATTTAATAACTGCTTGCTGTCATATGTATTTGCCATCAGGGATATGTTGCCTGCAGTATTCTTTGCCGAAGTTATTATCCTTTCCTCCATAATGCCCCTGAGATTGTTTTTATCCACTATATAGGTTGTCACGCCAAGTCCGCCAACTGCTATAAAGATCAGTACGGTAAACATCACCAGTTGTTTGTATTGCAAGCCAACATTACGCCAGCTGAAATGTTTTAAGGTTAATGCATGAAAATTAATGATAAAGTCGTTTTTCTTCATGACAAACACCTGCCAGAAACAAATTCTATTATTAATACTGAAGGTTTCTTAATAAAATACCAACCCGTTTCCGGGTTGGTATTTTATTTCATGCTTATAGATTTTTGTTATTTAACAGTGATATATTCCTTAGCTACAATTTCCTGTCCTTCGGGGCTAAGTACAAAGTCAATGTAGTCTTTTGCAACACCCTGGGGTTCTCCCTTGGTCAGATAGAGGAAAGGCCTGCTTACTTTATAGTTACCGGCTTTAATATTATCAACTGTAGGCTCTGTGCCTTCGTATTTTACACCTTTAACTTCTTCGTTCACATAGCCAAGGGAAAGGTAACCAATAGCCTTTTCGTCACCGGCTACTGTCTGGCGAACTGCGCCATTGGAAGCCTGGGTGATGGCTTTGTCAGTGATTTTAACTTCTTCACCAAGAGCCATTTCCTCAAACGCGCCTCTGGTGCCGGAACCAGCTTCACGGGTTACAACGTTGATGGCGCCGTCTGCTCCGCCAACTTCTTTCCAATTGGTGATTTCACCTGAGAATATCTTTTTGACCTGGTCAGCGGAAAGTTCTGTCAGAGCATTTTTAGGGCTCACTACAACTGCTATACCATCAACGGCGATTTGATGGGTGGTAAGACCTTTTTCGGTATCTTTCAGGTTGCGGGAGGCGGCGCCAATCTCGCAAATGCCTTCGGTTGCGGCCTTAACACCTTGGGAAGAACCGCCACCCTGAACGTTTATGGTAACACCTGGGTTCTTTTCCTGAAATACTTTTACCAGTTCTTCTGATAGAGGTTGTACCGAAGTTGAACCTGCTATGGTTATTGATTGCTTTTCAGCAGACTGTTCGGCAGGGGCTTTTTCGCCCTCTTCCTTTTTTTCTCCGCAGCCAGTAAGGGCCAGGGCCATTACAAGTATGGCAGCCAGCAAAATCATCCACTTAGATCTTTTAAACAAATCTTGTTCCTCCCTTTGTAATTATGTTTTATATGTATATTTTAAGTAGCTTTGCGCTACATATTTTCCCTACATAGGGGACATTCCTTCTTTGGTTATCTTAATACCTTTTTTTCAACTCTTTCACGAAGCAATGTCTCCAATCTATTCCAGCATTTTTTATTCTAAATATAATATGTTAAATGATTTACCTGTTTGTGTTATCCCATTGTAAAGATATGTCTAAAATTTCATTAATTTTTTGACCGGTCACTAAATCTGTAGCCTATCCCCCTGACTGTTTCTATATACTCTGGGTTCCCCGGATCCCGTTCAATCTTTTGTCTTAGATATCTGATATGGACATCTACCGTACGGGTTTCCCTGATGGCGTCAAAGCCCCAAATTTTTTCCAGCAATGAATCCCTGGTAAATACCCTCCCAGGATTTGAAGCCAGCACATGCAGTATTTCAAACTCCTTGGGGGATAAATCCAGCCTCATACCATCCACCATGGCTTCGAATCTTTCCGGGCGAATAAGCATATTTTTGCACCTAATTTCCTTTTCTTCATCCGCCGAGGTTATATTGCAATTGAATTCCCGGCGGCGCAAGTTCGCTTTAACCCTGGCCAGCATTTCACGGGGGCTGAAAGGTTTGGTCATATAGTCATCTGCGCCCATTTCCAGGCCGATTACCTTGTCCATCAACTCACTCTTGGCACTGAGCATTATTATGGGTATGTAAGCCGTGTTTTTATTTGCCCGCAGGGTACGACAAACCTCAAATCCGTCTTTGTCCGGCATCATTATGTCAAGGATGATTAAATCCGGCAAACATTCCAGTGCAGCGGCAAGTCCGCTGACACCGTCCGGAGCGGTTATAACTCTGAAATTCTCCTTTTCCAGATTAAATCTTACCAGTTCAACAATATTTGCCTCATCATCCACCACAAGGATTGTGGACATCAATGACACCCCCCTCGATTCATTGATTAAAGCATAATTAAACAATGTTAAGTGCACAAAAAAGACGTGTTAAAAAAGGGTTACTTTTTTTTAATTTTAAGTAAAATATTTTAAAATAAAAAAACAGCCCCTAAAGGCTGCTTTTTTAGAATTCGTTTTTTTGGCTATAGAGGATAGAATTCAGAACCCTGAGCGGCCAGATCCAGGTCGACCAGCAGCTTTTTAGCCATTCTTTCCTTAAGGAACTTGGGTGCCACCTGCGGAAAGAGGGCTACTGAAACCACATCTTCGGGCTTTTCCATGTATGGTCCCACTTCTTCCCGGGCTGCGGGAAGTTCGGGCTCGATTAAATCTGCCGGGCGGACGGTGATAGGTTCTTCATCGCCGATAATCTTTTTGCGGGCTTCTTCATTCACCGGGGCAGGTGATCTGCCGTAGAATCCGCGCATATAGTTTTTCACTTCGTTAGTAGCCATTTTGTAACGCTCTCCCATCAGCACATTGATGGCTGCCTGGGTGCCTACAATCTGGCTGCTGGGTGTTACCAGCGGCGGGAAGCCAAAATCTTCCCTCACCCTGGGTACTTCCGCCAGCACTTCGGGCAGTTTGTCCAGGGCATCCTGCTCTTTTAGTTGGTTTACAAAGTTTGAAATCATACCGCCCGGCACCTGATACTGTAAGACGTTGGTGTCCACGTTGTTTGATGAGTTATCAAACTGGACATAGTTATTCCTTATGTCCCTGAAATGATCTGCTATCTCGGTCAGTGCGGTTAAATCCAGTCCGGTGTCGTATGGTGTGTCCTTAAAGGCAGCTACCATGGTCTCAATAGCAGGCTGAGATGTTTGCAAAGCCATCGATGATATGGCACAGTCAATAACGTCTACTCCCGCCTCTGCGGCCTTCATGTAGGTCATGGCTGCCATACCGCTGGTGTAGTGGCAGTGCAACTGTATGGGGATACTCAGACTTTCCTTGAGACCCTTGATGATTTCATAGGCGGGATACGGGGCCAGTATGCCGGCCATATCCTTCAGGCAGATGGAGTCTGCTCCCAGTTGTTCGAGCTCTTTGCCCATGCGCATAAAAAAGTCATAATTGTGCACCGGGCTGATGGTATATACCACAGTGCCCTGCACGTGACCGCCCTCACGCTTGGTGGTTTGCATGGCCCTTTCCATATTACGCACGTCGTTCAGGGCATCGAATATCCTGAATATGTCCATGCCGTTGTGCACGGCTGCTTTAATGAATTCATCCAGCACGTCATCTGCGTAATGTTTGTAACCAACTACGTTTTGTCCCCGCAGCAGCATCTGGGTTTTAGAATTCTTCAAATGCCTTCTAAAAACCCTCAGTCTTTCCCAGGGATCTTCGTTTAAAAACCTAATGCATGAATCGAAGGTAGCTCCTCCCCAGACTTCTACGGAGTGAAAACCAATCGCGTCTATTTTTTCCGCGATGGGAATCATGTGTTCCAGGCGCATTCTGGTGGCCAGTAAAGACTGGTGACCGTCACGCATAGTGGTATCCATTATCTTTACCCTGCGCTCGCCTATATTCATAATCGTCCCCCTTTCGGGAATTATTCAAGATGTTATTTTTATTAAAAAATTGCTTAGCTCTGAATGACTTGCATGACCTTGCGGACGGAATCAACCGATTTCTTGATGGATACCTTCTCCTCATCGGTTAAGTCGACTTCGATTATTTTTTCAATACCGTTACTGCCAACGATGGCGGGAACTCCAAAGTACATGTCCTTCTCACCGTATTCGCCCTGTAAATAGGCAGCCACCGGTAAAATCCTCTTTTTGTTTTTCAATATGGATTCGGCCATCTGAACGGCTGATGCACCAGGTGCATAAAAGGCGCTGCCGGTTTTAAGATAATTAACGATTTCCGCGCCGCCCTTACGGGTTCTTTCCACCATGGCTTCAATTCTGTCGGCAGGAATAAGCTTTTCAATAGGGATGCCGCCGGCATAACTGTATCTTACCAGAGGCACCATATCATCGCCGTGGCCACCCAGTACGAAAGCGCTGACGTCCTCAAAGGAGACACCCAGTTCCAAAGCGATGAAGGTGCGGAAACGGGCCGAATCCAGCACTCCAGCCATGCCAAAGACCCTGTTGGGCGGGAAGCCACTGGCCTTAAGTGCCACGTAAGCCATAACGTCCAGGGGGTTGGTTACCACGATAATAACGGCATTGGGTGAATATTTTGCCGCCTGCTCCGCACATGAGCCAACAATTTTGGCGTTGGTATTAAGTAAGTCATCCCGGCTCATGCCGGGCTTCCGGGCTATGCCGGCTGTGATGATGACTACGTCGGAATTAGCGGTATCTTCATAATTATTTGTGCCGATAATGTTGCAGTCATATCCCTCGACAGGAGCAGCCTCCATTAAGTCCAGTGCCTTACCCTGGGGCACGCCTTCCACTACGTCGATTAGCACAATGTCTCCCAGTTCTTTGGACGCTGCCCAGTGAGCGCAGGTTGCTCCAACATTGCCGGAGCCTACCACGGTAATTTTTTTACGACTCATAGTATTGGCCTCCTTTAAACTATCCAATTACCACCATTACGTCTCCATTGTTGACGGTTTGGCCTTTTTGCACCTTAACTTCCTTGACAGTACCTGCCACCGGTGAGGTAATTTCATTTTCCATCTTCATGGCTTCCAGAATCAACAGGGCGTCCCCGACATTTACCTTATCTCCGGCTTTTACCTTTACATCAATGATGTTGCCTGGCATGGGAGCGGTAACTGTACCGGCGCCTGCAGATGCGGAAGCCTTGGGGGCGGCGGGTGCCGCAACAGGTGCAGGTGCTGCGGGTTGAGGGGCCGGTGCAGCAGCGGGCGCTGTTCTGGCAACTGGGGCCGCGGGTGCACCGGCTTCTTCGATTTCCACCTCAAAAGGTTCCCCGTTCACTACCACCTTATATTTTTTCATCCGGGTCAAACCTCCTCAATACTGATATAAATAAAACATTTCTAAAGTATGGTAAAGTCCCGGTCCTGCATTATTTTTAATAGTCCGGAACGTTTCCATGGATTATTAGTACTCTTTTTGCTGATGCCGGTAATTCTATCGCCCGGCGCCATCAGTCCGGCGGCGATTAATGCCGCCATAATAGCCGCTACTTTCTTGGGGGTTATTGCTCCTTGGGCTATGTTTGTAGTTTCCATCGGCGTATCCCTCCTATACGGGAAGATTACCGTGCTTTTTCTTGGGTCTTGCTTCACGCTTGTTAGCATACGTTTCAAGAGCGTTAATAATTTTCTCCCGGGTATCCCTGGGATCTATCACATCGTCCACATATCCTCTGGCGCAGGCAATGTAAGGGTTGGCGAACCGATCACGGTATTCTGCGGTAAGCTTTTTCCTTTCTTCCGGCGGGTCTTCCGCATTGGCTATTTCATTTCTGTAAATAATGTTTACCGCGCCTTCCGGTCCCATGACGGCTATTTCCGCAGAGGGCCACGCAAATACGGCATCCGCCCTGAGGCTGCTGCTGCACATGGCCAGATAAGCGCCACCGTAGCCCTTGCGCAGAATAATGGTTATTTTGGGCACAGTCGCTTCGGAATAAGCATATAGCATTTTGGCGCCGTGCCTGATGATGCCGCCGTATTCCTGGGCTGTTCCGGGCAGGAAGCCTGGTACGTCCATAAAGGTTATGATGGGCACATTGAAGCAGTCACAGGTGCGTACAAAGCGGCTGATCTTATCGGAAGCATTGATATCCAGGCAACCCGCCAGGTAGTCCGGCTGGTTGGCTATGATACCCACTGACTGGCCATTTACCCTGGCATAACCTACCACGGCATTGCGGGCAAAATATGGCTGTACTTCCATAAAGCTGCCACCGTCTACCACCAGGTTGATAACCTTGCGTACATCGTAAGAAAGGTTGGCAGAGTCAGGGATGATGCTCAATAATTCTTCGGCATCTCCATTTATAGCATTGGCATCAAACGTGGGTGGTTCCTCAAGATTGTTGGATGGCAGATAGCTTAGCAGTTGCTTGATTGCTGCCATGCAATCATCCTCGTTTTCCGCTGCGAAATGGGCCACACCGCTGGTTTGGTTGTGGGTCATGGCTCCGCCCAGCACTTCCATGCTTACCTCTTCACCTGTTACCGCCTTGATTACCTGCGGTCCGGTGATAAACATCTGACTGGTATTTTTCACCATAAAAATAAAGTCTGTCAACGCCGGAGAATAAACAGCTCCCCCTGCACAGGGTCCCATGATTACAGATATTTGTGGAATTACTCCGGAGGCTATAGTGTTGCGAAAGAATATTTCCCCGAAGCCGTTTAAGGCGTCTACCCCTTCCTGGATCCTTGCGCCGCCGGAGTCATTTAGCCCGACAACCGGTGCGCCTACTTTCATAGCCTGGTCGAGAACCTTGCAGATTTTAGCCGCATGAATGCGTCCCAGAGAGCCCCCGGTTACTGTAAAATCCTGGGCGTATATAAAAACCTTGCGGCCATCCACTTTACCGTAGCCGGTCACGACGCCTTCACCGGGGTTTTTCAGGTTTTTGATGTCGTCGTCACCGGCAAAGGTATCGATTTCTACGAATGTTCCCGCATCAAACAGCATGTCGATGCGCTCCCGGGCTGTTTTTTTGCCGGCTTCGTGCTGTTTTTCTATCCTTTTGGGACCGCCCCCTGCCTGAACGGTGCCCCTCAGATTATTGAGCTGTTCCATTTTTTCTTGCATGGACAAGGCTAATCCCCCCTTTTATTCTCGCTCGCACAGTTCTACCAGTGTTCCGCAGGTGGCTTTGGGGTGCAGAAACGCTATGTTTGCGCCACCTGCGCCACGGCGAGGTTTTTCATCTATCAGTCTGACTCCCTGTGCCTTAAGCTGCGCCAGCTTTTCTTCCAGGTTATCCACTTTGAAGGCAATATGCTGGATGCCCTCCCCATTTTTTTCAATAAACTTGGCTATTGGTCCGTCGGGGGTGGTGGACTGCAGCAGTTCCAACTCACTGTCGCCAGTGGGTATGAAGGCAATTTTCACTTTTTGATCGGCCACTTCTTCAATCTCGGTTACCTTTAGCCCCAGTACGCCTTCATAGAATTTAATGGCTGTATCCAGGTCCTTAACCGCTATGCCGATATGGTCAATCTTTTTTATCAATATTAACGCCTCCTCATGCCATAATCTGTTATTTTACTATTCAGTAGCGGTAGTATTCAAGCTAAATGTTTGATCCTCACACATCCATATTAGAATTATTACGGCGTTGTTGAGTTGTGCGGTGATTTAGCCCCTGCCCAGCGGCAACGAGGCTAAAACCACCGCACACTCCATGTTCACAACAGCAATCTTCTATCAACTGTTTTCATTACCAACTGTCGAAATAGCTTGCTATTTGCCCTTTTTATTTAACATTGTCCCTGATAAATTCAATCACCTTTGCAGTTGTGGTGCCCGGCCCAAATACATCCTTTATACCGGCTTGCTTCAGCTCAGGTATGTCTTCATCGGGTATAACTCCGCCCCCAACCACCAATATGTCAGCGGCCCCCCGTTGTCTAAGTCCTTCCACCACCGGTGGAAAAAGGTGCAGGTGGGCTCCGGAAAGACTACTCAGGGCCACCACTTTCACATCTTCCTGCAAAGCCGCCTCTACGATTTGTTCCGGCGTCTGGCGCAGGCCGGTATATATGACTTCCATGCCGGCGTCACGCAGGGCCTGGGCTATAACCTTGGCGCCACGGTCGTGTCCGTCCAGTCCCGGTTTTGCAACCAGCACACGTATGGTATTGTTGCTCATCTTCCACCCTCCCCGCTTAATTAGAATACAATCTGTTGTTTGTATTCGCCAAATTCTTCCCTCAACACCCCGCATATTTCTCCCAGGGTGGCGTACTCCTTAACCGCTGCAATAATGAAAGGCATCAGATTTTCATCAGTGCCGGCTGCTTTTCTCAAATCGCCCAGCAGTGCCTGAACCTTGTTGTTATCCCTTTGCGCCTTTACTTTGGCAAGGCTGGCTGACTGGCGTTCGCCCACAGTGGGGTCAACTCTCAGCAGGCCTTCCGGCTTCGGTTCCTCCATGAGGAATTGGTTAACGCCGATAACCGCCTTTTTGCCACTTTCGATGTCCTGCTGGTAACGGTAAGCGCTGGAATGAATTTCTTTCTGCATGTATTCAATGGCTTGCGGTGCCCCGCCCATTTCATCTATTTTTTCAATATATTTTGCTGCTCCTGCTTCAATTTCATTAGTCAGGTTTTCTACGAAGAATGAACCGCCCAGCGGATCAACCGTATCCGCCACACCTATTTCATAACCCACCACCTGCTGGGTACGCAGGGCAATCAGCACAGAGTGCTCGCTAGGAAGGGCCAGAGCCTCGTCCCGGGAGTTAGTGTGCAGAGACTGGGTGCCGCCCAGGACAGCGCTAAGCGCCTGATAAGCCACTCTCATAATGTTTACGTCCGGCTGCTGCGCAGTAAGGGTGCAGCCCGCAGTCTGGGTATGGAACCTCAGCATCAAAGACTTGGGGTTCTTGGCCCCGAACCGTTCTTTCATAATCCTGGCCCAAAGCCGGCGGGCAGCCCTGAATTTGGCAACCTCTTCAAAGAAATTGAGGTGAGCATTAAAGAAGAAGGACAATCTGGGAGCAAATTCGTCCACGTCAAGTCCTGCATCAATGGCAGCCTTTACGTAAGCTATACCATCGGCCAGAGTGAAAGCTACCTCCTGAACGGCAGTTGAACCTGCTTCCCTGATGTGGTAGCCGCTGATGCTGATAGTGTTCCAGCTGGGTATGTTTTTGGCGCAGTATTTAAATATGTCTGTAATCAGCCGCATGGATGGTCCTGGCGGGAAGATGTAGGTTCCCCGGGCCACGTATTCTTTTAGAATATCATTCTGGATGGTGCCGTTTAATTTGTCCGGAGTCACGCCCTGCTTCTCTGCCACGGTCACATACATGGCCAGCAGCACTGCTGCCGGGGCGTTGATAGTCATGGATGTGCTAACCTTGTCCATGGGAAGACCGGCCAACAATGTTTCCATATCTTTTAAAGAATCTATAGCCACCCCGACTTTACCTACCTCACCCCGGGATATTGATTGGTCGGAATCATAACCAATCTGGGTAGGCAAGTCAAAAGCCACACTTAAACCGGTTTGACCCTGTTCCAGAAGATAATGAAAGCGATTGTTGGTTTCCTCCGCTGATCCGAATCCGGCGTACTGACGCATGGTCCAGTATCGCCCGCGGTACATATTGGGCTGCACACCCCTGGTAAAAGGATAGCTGCCCGGCAGTCCCAGGTCTTTGTCGTAATTGAGCCCGCTGTTATTGTCTGGAGTGTATACAGTTTTTATGCTCATACCCGCATCGGTTGAGAATTCTGCCTGGCGCTCAGGTCTTTTTTGGTTTTGTGCGTCCAGTTTGCTATCAAACTGAGCTTTAGTTTCCCTGAATTTTTCTAGAAAACTTTGATCGTACATGTTAGTCCTCCTTTCCTCGGTTTGAAGGTATTATTTATTATAGACTTTTGTGGTTTCTGCTAACCCAATATTTTCTTAATATATGCCGGAACCTCGAAAGGCAGTGTGGCAACCTGTGCCCCGGCCTCGCTCAGTGCTTTGACTTTACCTTCAAAGGTACCTTTGCCCCGCTCAATAATGGCGCCGGCGTGTCCCATTCTTTTGCCGGGAGGTGCACTCTTGCCCGCTATATAGGCTACCACAGGTTTAGTCATATTTTTAATAAAAAGTGACGCTTCTTCCTCAGCATTTCCGCCTATTTCACCTACTAGAACCACTACCTTGGTTTCGGGGTCTTTTTCAAATTTTTCCAGGACGTCCACGAAGGACATGCCCACCACTCTGTCTCCGCCCATGCCTACCACTGTGGATTGGCCGAGACCGTTGGCAGTAAGGTTGCCAACTATTTCGTAGGTCAAAGTTCCGCTGCGGGCCACAATACCCACCGGACCCGGTATAAAGAATTGATTGGGGGGTATGCCTATTTTGCATTTCCCCGAAGATACGATACCGAATGTATTAGGTCCGATTACAGTTGTTCCGTTGCGGCGGGCTAAATTAATAATCTCTAATTCGTCGTGTACCGGTATGTGTTCTGTAATAACAACTACTACTTTAATGCCTGCGTCTATGGCTTCTAAAGCAGCGTCCTTGGCAAAAGGGGCCGGTATAAAAAGGCAGGCTGCATCCACCCTTTGTTCCTCCATAGCGGCGCATACAGTATCGTATACAGGCACTCCCAGCACTTCCTGCCCGCCTTTGCCCGGCGAGATTCCGCCTACAATTTTAGTTCCATACGCCAGCATCTGTTCGGTGTGAAATTTTCCCTGGTTGCCAGTCATTCCCTGTACTATAATGTTTGTATTCTCATCAATGATAATGGCCATTTCCCGGTCACTCTCCTTTCTTAATTAACTGTTGGCTATCTCCACTGCCTTGGCGGCGGCATCGTGCATCATTTTATAAGCAGCGAAACCGTTATCTTTTAATATCTGAACCCCCTGCTCCTCGTTGGTACCCACCAGTCTGATTACCACGGGCACGGGGATGCCGATGTTGGTTTTGACCTGCACTAAAGCATTGGCAACATCGTCGCAACGGGTGATACCGCCAAATATATTAATTAAGATAACCTTTGGCTTGTTGCCCAGGAGAATTTCCAGAGCCTTTGCTGTGCCTTCCATGCCGGTGCCGCCACCAGCATCCATGAAGTTGGCTGCTGATCCGCCGTAATGCTGGATAGTATCCAGTGTGCCCATGGTAATACCGGCGCCGTTGGCCATTACAGCGATGTTGCCATCCAGTTGTACATAGGAAATACCTATTTCATGAGCTTTTCTTTCGAATTCAGTACGCTCGTCAACGTAAGGCAGTTCATTATGTCTGAATAGCGCCTCGTCGTCAATGGTGACCTTGGAGTCGGCGGCGATTAATTTTTCACCGCTTCTTACCAGCGGATTGATTTCCACCAGTTCGGCATCCTTATCGCGGAACATCTTATAAAGCAGCGGCAGCAGACGGTTAAAGTCTTTGTATACGTTACCCTTCAGGCCAAGCTTGCGGGATACTTCCCTGGCCAGATAGGGCTGTACTCCTATGGATACGTCCACATGTTGCTTCACTATAAATTCGTCCGCGACATCCTCAATATCCATACCACCCTGGGCAGATGCAATGATTATCGGTTTCTTTGCCGCCCCGTCAATGGTGATGGCCAGATAATACTCCTGGTCAATCTGCAGTTTTTCCTCAACCAGCAACATTTCTACTTTAAGCCCCTGGATGGTCATGCCCAAAATTTGTCCAGCGGCCTGTTTGGCCTCCTCGGGATTGGTGGCAAACTTTATGCCGCCCCCTTTACCCCTTTTGCCGGAAAGGATCTGGGATTTAACAACAACGTCTCCTCCGATTTCTGCAGCCACAGCAGCAGCCTCATCGGGGGTTGTAACCATTTTCCCCCTGGGCACTGTAATACCGGCGCCTGCAAAAAGCTCCTTCCCCATATACTCGAAAAGCTTCAAGATAACCCCTCCCCTTTTAGTTGCAGAACTAAGCTAACACAATATGCGGCTACTTGCCTGCCGCATAAATTTTTACACCTTCATCATACAAATCGCCTCCCAGTGTATCGTTGACCACGATAACCGGGAAGTTTTCCACCACCAGACGGTGAATGGCCTCCGGGCCAAGTTCCGGATAGGCAACAACGCTGCATTCTTTGATGCTTCTGGCAATAAGTGCCGCTGCTCCCCCTACGGCTGCAAAATATACTGATTTGTACTGTTTTATAGCCTTGATTACCTCCGGGATTCTTTTACCCTTGCCGATCATGCCCTTTAGCCCCAAGGCGATTAGTCTGGGGGCGTAAGCGTCCATGCGGCCGGAAGTGGTAGGCCCTGCAGATCCTATTACCTGCCCCGGCTTGGCCGGTGAGGGTCCTACATAATATATTACCTGTCCCTTCAACTCGAAGGGAAGTTCCTTGCCCTGATCCAATAAATCCACCAGCTTTTTGTGGGCGGCGTCCCGACCGGTGTAGATAACTCCGTTAAGCAAAACCCTCTGTCCTATCCTTAATTTTTCTACCACATCATCGGACAGGGGTGTGGTTAAGCTGATTTGTGGCATTTGCTTCACCTCGCTTGTACCCATTACAGTACCGCTTCCTTGTGCCTGGCGGAGTGGCAGTTGATATTGACCGCCACCGGGAGGCTGGCTATATGACATGGATGAACTTTAATATGTACCGCCAGGGCTGTTGTTTTGCCGCCCAATCCCTGTGGACCTATGCCAATGGAATTTACCAGTTCCAGCATTTCCTTCTCCAGTTCTGCTATATCAGGCAAGTTACTGGGCTGTCCCAACGGCCTCAGCAACGCCTCTTTGGCCAGCAGGGCAGCTTTTTCAAAGGTTCCACCTATGCCTATGCCCAGCACTATGGGGGGACATGGGTTTGGACCCGCTGCCCTCACCGTGTCCAATACAAATTTTTTGACACCATCTACGCCTTCAGAGGGTTTGAGCATTTTTATCCCGCTCATGTTTTCACTGCCGCCGCCCTTGGGAGCCACGGTAATTTTTAAACTGTCACCGGGTACGATGGTGGTGTGGATCACCGCCGGGGTATTGTCGCCGGTGTTTTTACGCTCCAGGGGATGACTGACTATAGACTTCCTCAGGTATCCCTCGGTATAGCCCTTTCTTACCCCCTCGTTGACCGCATCATAGATGTTCCCGCCGCTGATACAGGCATCCTGTCCCAGTTCCAGGAAAACAACGGCAACGCCGGTGTCCTGGCACATGGGCACCTGGTTTTCCGATGCTATGCCGGCGTTTGTCAACAATTGGCTTAAAATGTCCTTGCCGGTGAGGGATATCTCCTCATCCAAGGCCTTTTGAAAAGAACACAAAACATCCTCGCCAAGATAAAAATTTGCTTCCTGGCAGAGACGGGCCACTGTTTCAATTATAACACTGGCTTCTATGGTTTTTATTTTCAGTTCCCTCCTTGCACAAAGTCATAATAGCTATTATTTTTGCAATATTTGTACCAGTACCGGCACTTTGTTGCAAGGCCCCGGAAAGCGGCGGCATAAAAGGTTAATTGCACTAAGGGCAAACTGCATATAATTTCAAAATATTTTAAAGTGTGGACAATCATACATAAATTCTAGATAATAGAATGATGTATAATAAAAATCCCCGTATTCGCGGGGCAATTCATTCTGATACTATGTCTAATATTTATAAAGTGTCTAATAATTAAAATTTGATCAATTACTAAAATATTCAGATCTACTTTTCTTGAGCTTATTATACAGTGTGGCCAGTGATATATTCAAGGCCTGGGCGGCCCTGCGCTTGCCCTCCACCGAACTGCCATATTTAGCCATGGCCTTTTTGATTAAAATCTGTTCCATTTGATCAATGGGTATCAAATCCACATCTCTTTCCGGAGTGTTCTTGAACTGGCTCACATGCTGTACCATGTTTTTCTTGGTAAGTATTTCGTCATCCACTGTGACCATGACCCTTTCAATGACATTTTCAAGTTCCCTCACATTACCGGGCCAGTCGTAGCTGTAAAGCACCTCTTCAGCATCTTTGGAAAGACCCTTAACCTTTTTCCCAAGTTTGCGGTTTAGATTTATTATTAAATTATTTACCAGCAGCGGTAAATCTTCTTTGCGTACCCGCAGCGGGGGTATGGTAATTTCCACTACGTTCAGCCGGTAATAAAGGTCCTCTCTGAAATTACCCTGTCTTATATGATCCCGCAAATTGCGGTTGGTGGCTGCCACTACCCGTACATCCACCTTGATGGTCTGATTACCCCCGACCCGCTCAAACTCCATCTCCTGTAAAACCCTTAACAGTTTTCCCTGCAAATTCAGATTCATGTCACCTATTTCATCCAGGAAAATAGTGCCCCCATGGGCCAGTTCAAATTTACCAATTTTTGATTTGATGGCACCGGTAAAAGCACCCTTGGCATAACCGAAGAATTCGCTTTCCAGCAGGGTTTCGGGTATAGCGGCGCAGTTGACCTTGATGAAAGGTTTTTCCCTGCGTGGGCTGGAGTTATGAATAGCATGGGCAAAAAGTTCCTTGCCGGTGCCGCTTTCGCCCAGCAGCAGTACGGTGGAATTACTGCGAGCAGCCCTTTCGGCCAATTGGTTACATTTCCTGAGATCCTGGCTGTTGCCCAGAATATCTTCAAAGCTGTACTTGCTGGTGGTCACCTGGCCGAATTTGTCGGATAGGTTTTCAATTAATGATGTACTACGACGCAGTTCATCCATCAGCTTCATGACATCCGTGAAATGCTGGAATACCACCACGGCGCCTTCCATTCTACCATCCACCATAATGGGAGCTGCATTTGATACAACCTCTGCGTTGCTGCCCCCCACCATGGTGCGGTAGCCAAATACATTTTTACCAGTTTTCAGTACCGTGGCCAGCGCCCCGTCCGGGGATGCCTCATATATGTTTTGACCAATTCTTTCTTGTTCAGATATACCTGTGATCCTGGTAAAGCCAGGATTGACATATTTGATGATACCCTGGTTATCAGCTACTTCGATGGCCTCCTGGACCGAATTCAATACAGCGGACAACTCTCCTTGTATTTTTTTGAATTCCAGAAGTTCTTCTTTTTCTCTAAGGATTGTATTAAGCAGTCCGGCTACCCGGGCTTCCACCACAGCTGTCTTGGGATTTTTAATCCTGTTCAGTTCAAGCTGGATGTCGGCGGAGCCGGAGGCGTCTATGATGACATCAATATCCTGTTTTTTAGCCAGCTCTTTATAGTTGGTGGTGGTATATATGCCATCTTTTTTTGCCGCCTGCAAACCTTGGGCGGAGGGATCCGGGTCGGCCATGCCTATTAATGCTACTTCTTTCATAGCCCTTAGGTTGCGGTATACAGAATAACCTTCCGTTCCACCCCCCACAATGGCTACCCTGAGCCTGGACATTTAATTCACCACCTAAATAATAAATTTGTTATGTTCTGATTAATTCGACGATTTTCCTTTTGCTCCTTCTAAAAAATATAATCAAAAAATATTTTTAATAGTTTAGAACACTAGTTTCGTGTATAGTTTTTGTGCTATAATATGCATATAATTCTGGAAAGGCTGGTGTATATTGTGAGTAACAACCTTACTCCCAGAGAGCAGGCAATTATCGATTTCATAAAGTCCAATATAAAAGCCAAAGGCTATCCGCCTTCGGTAAGGGAAATAGGCTCATCCGTCGGTTTAAAGTCAAGCTCTACAGTTCACAGCTACCTTAAGCGCATGGAGGAAAAAGGAATTATTCGCAGAGACCCCACCAAACCCAGAGCGATGGAGGTATTGGACAGGCGGGAGAATCTGCTGGCAGAGGAAACTATCACTGTACCCCTGCTGGGCAGGGTTGCTGCCGGTCAGCCCTTACTTGCGGAGGAAAACCACGACTCGATGCTTCCCCTGCCGACCAGCTTTTTCGGTCACGGCGATTTATTCATGCTTACTGTGCGGGGCGACAGCATGATCGAGGCCGGAATTCACCAGGGAGATGTTGTGGTGGTAAGGAAACAGCCGTCGGCCAACAATGGTGATATAGTGGTTGCCCTGATCGAGGATGAGGCCACGGTGAAAACATTTTACCGCGAGGACGGGCACATCAGGCTACAGCCGGAGAATAGGCTACTAAAACCTATTGTGGTCAGGGATGTTTCCATACTGGGCAAGGTGGTTGGTTTACTGAGAAGATATTAAATAAAGTCTAAGGTCAAAAGTCTAAAGTCTCAGGTTTTAATTATTATTGACTTTTGACATTCGACATTTGACATTTGACGTAAAAAGGTGTCAGTAGGCGTTTAATATTTAACGGATCTTTTATAAATTCAACAAAACTATCGGCGGCATAGCTCACTGTGCCGTTTTTTAATTTAATTATGTAAAGGTATCTTTTCAGGTCTATGCCCTCAATAATAATTTTTTTAACTCTTCCCGTTTGCAGGGGTTCCCCGGCCGCCCAACCGGAAACCACACCCACTCCCAGCCCTGCCTGGACGGCGGTAATTACGGCTCTGGTGCTCCCCAGTTCCATAGCCACACTTAATGTTGCTGGATCCGTTCCCGCATCCAGCAACTTCTTTTCAAACACCTGCCTGGTTCCGGAACCTTCTTCCCTTAATATGAATTTTTCGTTAAGTATTTCACTGTAATGTATTTCACCTCTGCCAACGAGCTCATGCGCCGGCGGGACAATTATCACCAGCCGGTCCAACAGCCAGGGAGTGCACTCAATGTCCTGCCCCTCAGGAGCCATGCCGGTGATACCTATATCAGCCTCCCGCTCAAGCAGCCACCGGGTTACCTCTCCGCTTCCGGAAACCTTTTGCCTCAACTGAATACCGGGATAAAACCGGTTAAAGTCACCAATAAACAAAGGCATAATATATTCTCCGGGTATGGTGCTTGCCCCCAGTACAAGATGACCTGTTTTCAGTCCCCTCAATTCATCGATACTGTATTTAATATTCTGATAATGTATCAGCATCTGTTTGGCTTCGGGGTATAGAATCCGGCCAGCCTCGGTCAGTGTTATTTTTTTATCCCCTCTCTGGAAAAGGGTAACCTGTAAAACTTCCTCCAGGGATTTTATCTGAAAACTCACCGCCGGCTGGCTCATGTATAGATGCCGGGCAGCCTTGGTGAAGCTTTGCAGTTCTGCTACCTGGAGAAATGCTTCCAGTTGCTTCAGATTCACACTTCAACCTCCGTTAACTGCCGCATGCCAGGACATGTCTGGCCGCGTTAATTGCTGCCAGTCTGGTGTAGTGTTTGGATAACCCCCCCTGCATGAATACAGCGTAGGGCTTCCTTAACGGTGCATCTGCGCTGAGTTCCAGGGAAGCGCCCTGGATAAATGTGCCTGCAGCCATGATTACCTGGTCACTGTAGCCTGGCATGGGGCCGGGCTCCGGCCTGACGTGGGCATCTACCGGGGAGGCCGACTGTATGCCCCTGCAGAAGGCTACCAGTTTTTCCGGACTGCCCAGCATGATAGTTTGAATGATGTCTGTTCTTGGCTCATCGTACAGCGGGCCGACGTAAAACCCCAGCTTCTCGAACAGTCTGGCTGTAAAAACTGCCCCCTGCAACGCTCCCGCCACAATGGAGGGGGCCAGGAAAAATCCCTGGAACATAAGGCGTATAAAATCCGGTGCGGGACCCACCTCGGAACCTATGCCCGGCGCCGTCCATCTGGCTGCGGTCAGTTTAACTAATTCTTTTGTACCCACCACATAACCTCCGGTGGGTACAAGTCCTCCGCCCGGGTTTTTAATCAGGGAGCCGGCCACAATGTCCGCACCCACATCGGTGGGTTCCAGCGTTTCCGCGAATTCGCCGTAGCAGTTATCCACAAGAACCACCACGTCCTCTTTACAGGAACGTATAAAGCTAATCAGTGTACTCATGTCGTTGATATTAAGGGAGGGTCTAAGGCTATATCCTCTGGAGCGCTGCAGCATGATCATTCTGGTTTTTTTGTTGATGGCCTTTTGTATGGCATCGTAATCCAACTCACCACCAGGCAGGGGCTCGACCTGACGATAAATAATGCCGAAGTCGCCAAGGGAACCTTTACCGTCGCCGGGTAAACCTATAATACTCTCCAGGGTGTCATAAGGTCTTCCCTGCACGGCCAGAAGTTCGTCTCCCGGTCTTAAAACACCGAAAAGACACAGGGCTATGGCATGAGTTCCGCTTACTATCTGGGACCGGACCAGAGCAGCCTCTGTATTGAATACCTGACTATAGATTTCTTCAAGTATTTCTCGTCCCGGATCGTTGTATCCGTAGCCGGTACCGCCCTTCAGGTGGTAGTCGCTGACCCTGGCCTTCCGGAAGGCTTGCAGCACCTTTTGATGGTTGTTTAAAGATATTTTTTCGAATTTGTTGCAAACCGGGGTGATTTCCGCGTCCACCTCTAAGGCCAGGTCTATAAGTTTTGCTTCAACTTCCATTGAATTTATTTGGTCACCTCGTCTGCCTATATATAGAGCCAATGGGCAGGAATTAAAATTCTATATTATCCGTAACCACTACTATATCCTCCCGGATTATGGACATTAAATCATCGCGGGTGGTGTTTTCCTTATGCACCAATCTTACCGCCTGTTGACGAATGGCCTTTTCCACCATGTTTCTAACCAGCCTGGCATTGCCGCTGTGCTGGTGCCGGCGGGTTTGGATTTCCAGTATCCTGCGCAATTCCTCCTGAGCCGCTGCGTGCAGGCGGTATTGCTTGTGCTGTAGCATCATGTCCGCAATTTCCATCAGCTCCCGGGTGGAATAGTCGGGAAAATCAAGGTGTATGGGAAACCGTGAGCGCAGTCCCGGATTGGTGTCAATAAACAAGTCCATCTCGTCCTGGTAACCGGCCAGCACTACGATCAGGCTGTCCTTATTATCTTCCATACCCTTGACCAGAGCGTCTATGGCTTCTTTGCCAAAATCCTTTTCACCGCCTCTGGCCAGGGAATAGGCTTCGTCGATGAACATTACTCCGCCCCGGGCTTTTTTTAACATCTCCCTGGTTTTCTGGGCTGTGTGCCCAATGTACTCGCCCACCAGATCAGCCCTCTCCACTTCCACCAGGTGACCCTTGGGCAAAATCCCCATGGCCTTGAACAGCTTTCCGATAATCCTGGCCATCGTGGTCTTTCCTGTTCCGGGATTGCCTCTAAAGATCATGTGCAGCACCTGAGGGTCGTTAATGAGCTTTTCTTTTTGCCGCCTTTTTTGTATTTCCACGAAGGCATATACTTCGCTAATCAGCTTCTTTACATCAGCTAATCCTATCAGCGAATTCAGTTCCTCCAACACTTCGTGTACATTCTTCGAGCTTTCCCCTTGTTCGGCGCCCTGCTTCTCTGGAGCTTTATGCGGTGGAATCTGTATTACCCTTCTGCGGGGATGATGCGCCTCCTCGGTTATTCTGTCTTGCTTCTGCCACATGTTTATTCTGATCAAACCCCTCACCCCGTCCCGGAACGAATTCTTTACATTATACGCTGGTGTGGGGCTTTACTGACCTGTATAACAAAAAAGCCTCTCCTATGGGAGAGACTTGTAGAGCAGGCTTGATTAGACTGGTTTTGTTTCCGAAAAAGAGGTGTTAACCGGGCGCAATGGGCTTACAGTTGATATGGCATGTTTATAAACCATCAACTGCTTGCCGTCGCTTTCCAGTATAACTGTAAAATTATCAAATCCCCGTACCATTCCCTTTAACTGGAAACCGTTAATAAGAAAAATGGTTACAGGAATGTTTTCCTTGCGAACCTGATTTAAAAAGGCATCCTGTAAATTTATCTGAAGTTTAGTCATATATAGGTTCCCTCCGTTGGTATATTTTTCTTATTTTATAGGGTTCGACGCCATATTAAATCTTCCTGCTGCTTCGTCTATTATTTCCATGGTTATTTCCCGGCTATCTCTATAATTGTCTATATCCAGCCAATTGATTCTGTTGTCCCTCTTGAACCAGGTAAACTGTCTCTTAGCAAATCTCCTGGTACTTCTTTTCAGAATATCCAAAGACTCCTGCAGTGTCATTTCGCCTTTAAGAAAATACAGTATCTCTTTATAACCCAGCCCCTGCATGGAAGTCATGGACTGGTCATATCCTTTTGACCATAGGCCTCTGACCTCATCTACCAGTCCCCGGTCCAGCATCAGATCAACCCGGTCATTTATTCTTCTGTATAATTTTTCCCTATTCATGGTAAGTCCAAACATTACCAGGTTATAATCAGTATGCACAGTGCTGCTGCTGAGGGAGGACATGGGTTTTCCCGTTTGATGAAAAACCTCCAGAGCCCTGATGATTCTTTTGGTATCATTGGGGTGCAGCCTTGCTGCAGCATCCGGGTCTACGGCAGCCAGCAGGGCATGCAGTTCGTTTGCTCCCTTCAAACTCAGGTAGTCTTCCATACTTTTTCTATAAGCGATATCCGGCCCGGTTACGGTAAAATTAAAGCCATCCACCACAGCGCGTATGTAAAGCCCTGTTCCTCCCACCAGTATGGGAACCTTTCCTTTTCTCCAGATGGCCGGTATTAATTCACAAACCATGCGGGCATAGACGGCAACTGTAAAGTTCTCATCGGGATCAACTATATCGATCATATGATGAGGAATACCGCGTTTTTCTTCCGGTGACGGTTTAGCAGTGCCAATATCCATGTATTTGTAAACCAGCATTGAATCGGCCGAAATAATTTCGCCACCGATTGCTTCCGCCACCGTCACAGCCGTTTCTGTTTTACCTGTGGCCGTGGGTCCTACTATACACAGCAGGGGTATGGTATTTCCGGCACATGTGTTAACCGTGTCCACCACCCCTTTTTATAATGATGCCGAAGGCAACGGGAGAGTATTTACCCCCATCAACCCTGTGGATACCCAGCCTAGTAAATTCTGTGCTCCCTTTTTTCTCTTTTACTACAACCCGTTTCCTGCATACCCTTAAAGCTTCCTGCAGGACAAGACAGTTCAGGGGCGAGTGGTCAGTTAGCGGACGCATGGCGTCCATGTAGGGGGAACCCTTAATACAGTGCCTGAACATGGGATCGAAATATACAGTATCGTAAGTTCCGTCAGGGGTATTAGTAAGAAACTCAAGGTGATGGCTATTTAATGTCGTTATTCGCTCCGCTGCCCGGGTCATCAGAGTTTCGCCTTCGTCCCGCATTTCTGCCAGCCCTTCCCTGACCAGCAGTTCAATTAGCAACGAACTTTCCAGACCGGTCACGGTACCATACGGGCCAGCTGCATAAGAAGCCACCAGTGCATCCGAACCCAGGCCAAGGGTACAGTCCAGTATGGCATCCCCTGGGCAAATATCCATGGACTTAACCATTTGGTCAGTTTTCCCTTTTAACATTTCCTTTATACGTAATTTAGCCATGCCCGGGTGGTAAAAAAACTCCTTATTCTCCAGGTGAAAGGATATTCTTTTAGCGGACACCACAATTACCCCGGTAACACCGTATTCTTTCGCCAGTTTTTTTATGCCTTTATTATTTCTCCCGATATAGGGGAGATTTATTTTTTTGCTTATGAGCAAAGCCCGGCTGATTAATTCCGGGGTTTCACTCGAAGCGGTGGTTACAATGCCCGTTATGCGGTGCTGGCAGCCGGAAGTTCCGCTTAAATCGCTGTGGTCACTTACAGCCATTCCCTTTTCATCACTCCCGGTGTTTAAGTTCTTTTAAAACGGGAAGACAACTCCGTTGTAGAAATGCAGATAATTGTCGGCCTGCCGTGCGGGCAGGTGTATGGATTTTTCGCCGCTGCCAATTCCTTTAATAGAAATGCAGTTTCAGCCGGTGATGATTTGGTTCCCGATTTTATTGCCGCACTGCAAGCAGCTGCTGCCGCGGCTGCAAAATGCAAGGAACCGCTGCTGACTGTTTTGGCTGGCTTAACAAGCTGCTCCAGTACATCCAGTACAAAACTTTTCTCGCTACCCTCCGGCAATCCCGGTGGCACACCGCGTAAAATCATGGTTTCTCCGCCAAAGTCCTCTAAATTTATACCTAGCTTATGTAAGAAATCCATATTGGACCTGGCAATTTCCGCTTCTCTGTGGCTCAGGTTCAAGGTCTGGGGTAACAGGAGGTACTGTACTCCGCTGTTTCCGGCATTAAAAAGGTCATAGAATTTCTCGAATAATATCCTTTCGTGGGCGGCGTGCTGATCTAAAATATAAAGCCCCTCCCTGCCGCCGCAAAGCATATAAGTGGGAGGCAAAAACCCTATAGGGTAAAGTGAAATAATCAAATCCTCCCGGCTGCATTCAGTGTTGCCGGCTTCGGTAGTTTCAAGCGGTGGTGAGCTATTTCCTCCGCCAGCACTAAACACTGAAAAAAGAGGATCAGGACTCGGGGATTGAACTGGTATCGGGGTCCCGACGTAGGCAAATTTTTCCTCGTTCAGTATTAGCTTGCTACTCCCGTTGGGGCTGCATAACCTATCTTCTTCCCCGGCCGGACTTACCCTAAGCCCTTTCCCCTCCAGGGTCCCGGACATGGCTGGCGGGAGCTCTAAATTTTTCTCCACAGGTATAATTACAGGGGTGAATAGTGCTTTTTGGACTGCGGATTTAATAAGCCTGTATATATTTTGTTCACCGGTTATTTTAATTTCCATTTTTGAGGGGTGAATGTTTACGTCCACGGTTTCCGGATTTAACATTAAGGAAATAGCTGCCAGGGGAAAACGTCCCTGGGGAATTATCGTCTGACAGGCTTCGGTTATAGCGGAGACGATAATATAGTTCCTAATATACCTGCCGTTGACAAAAATATTGATATGCCGCCGGGAGCTGCGGTGCACCCCAGGCCCGGTTATAAAACCGTCAATGGTAATGCCGTCCTGCTCCAGGTAGAAAGGTAACATCATACCGGCAATTTCCGGTCCGTAAACCGAAGCCAGCACATTCAACAGCCTGCCGCTGCCATCCGACTGAAAAGCAAGGCGGCCGTTGTTGAAGAGCCTGATGCCGGCGCTGGGTCTGGACATTGCTGTCCTGGTCACCACATCACTGACCAGTCCTGCCTCCGTGGAGACGCTTTTCATATGCTTGCGCCTGGCTGGGGTATTGTAAAACAGATCCGTCACCTGGATGCTGGTGCCCGCAGGACAGCCAGCTGGAATAACGGAAAGCAAATGGCCGCCCTGCATCTCCAGGGCGGTGCCACTGAAAGACTCGGGCGGCCTGGTTTTCATTATAACTCTGCTTACTGCAGCAATGCTGGGCAGGGCTTCCCCTCTGAAACCAAGAGACTGAATGTTTTCCAGATCTTGTGCATACAATATTTTGCTGGTGGCATGGCGCAGGAAAGCGAGTTTGGCGTCTTCAACGTCCATGCCACATCCGTTGTCGACCACCGTAATGCTTTTCAACCCGCCGCCGGTTATTTCCACATCTATTTTATCCGCACCTGCATCCAACGAGTTTTCCAGTAGTTCCTTAACCGCCGAAGCCGGTCTTTCTACGACTTCCCCGGCAGCAATCCTATTGGCGGTGGCCTCATCCAGTATAGTTATCCTGGGCAATGCTACACCTCCGGTTTCGGACCCTCCGAGACCCATTCCTGGTCTTTGTTCCTTTCATAGGCCAGATAGGTGTCGGTAGATTTATCCTGCATATATATATAATCAAACTGCTTCTTTTCTATCTTACCCTGTTCATAAACCTCATAGGCCTCAGTCTGGCAGTCCGGACAGGCGGTAAAGGGGATTGAAACCGCCAGCACCCTGATCAGTGCGCCGTACCCACGGTTAGCCCCGGATTCTATGATCATGTAACCAGGACACTGGTCGCACTGGCGAACTTTTTCTAACTGCTCCTCCTCAATATAATCGGTATCGTAATATATGTTCTTTTTGCGCTGGTAAAACTTACCACTACCAAAGAGCTTCTCCCGGTCAAATTCATCCTTCTTTGCCCAGACATCCAGCAGGGACTCCACCATCTTGTGCACCTGCTCCACCTTTTCCGGCCTTTCCTTAAACATGCCGGGCCGGTAGTCCGGCTCCCGGACATAAGAATAGTCCTGACCAGCCAGTGCCATCAGTATGGCCAGATTGAGATAGGGCAACGCCGTCTCTATAGCGTAACCACCTTCCAGTACAGCCATATGCGGATTTAGTTTTCTGGTAAAATCCGCATAGCCCTGGGCGGTAAAGAGCATGCTTCCCAGAGGATCGGTGTAGTGGTTATCCTGGCCGGCGGAATTAATTAAAAAATCCGGTTTGAAATCATTAAGAATGGGCATTATCAGGTGATCCAGAACATAATGAAAAGTTTCATCTGTGGTGCCGGGCGGCAGGGGGATATTTATGGTTTTGGCGTAGGCGTTGGGACCTCCCAACTCATGGGTGAAACCCGTACCGGGGAAAATTGTCCTGCCGTCCTGGTGAAAGGATATGAAAAGAACATCCGGATCATGGTAAAAAATTTCCTGTGTACCGTCGCCATGGTGGACATCCGAATCAACTATAGCCAGTTTTTTGATGCCGTGTTTGCGGCGCAGATATTCCACCATAATTGCTTCATTGTTGATGTTGCAAAAACCCCGGTTGCCGTGAACCACCCGCATGGCATGGTGTCCCGGCGGCCGAACCATGGCAAAGCCATTGTTCAACTCACCGGATACAATTCTGTCTCCCAGCAGCATGGCAGCGCCTGAGGCAATTAGATGAGCCTCGGTCACCTGGCTTTGTACCCTGGGAATGCAAAAATGCGTCCTGGCAATGTCGTGTATGGTGGCCAGGCGGGGTGAAAACTCTTCTATTTCCGGTAAATCCACTACGCCTTCCTCGAATATCTGGTCCCTGGTGTATAAAAGTCTTTCTTCCCGTTCGGGGTGCGTGGGTGAAATGGCCCAGTCAAAGGCCGGGAAAAATATCAGGCCGGTTTTTTTAATCCCCACTGCAATTCACCCCCGTGCCTATATAGTGTAATATGCCTCTTTTGGTTTGCACGGAAATATCAATCAGCTTGCCGCTGGTTACCCAGTCGCGCACCATGTTGAATACTTCCTTTCTGGTAACCTCTACCTCGCCCAGATCGTCCTGCAATCCGTATTTTTCCGAACGTCTTGCCAGCCATTCCTTGGCCAGGGACAGAGCTTTCTCCTCGTTAAAATGACGGTCTTTAATGGTACCCTGATAGCCTTCCTCTTGAATGCTGTAAATGCCTCTTTCTGTATCGGCCCGCAGATTTACTTGCAAAGTAGGCCTGGACACAGCCGCACCTATGGCGTTAGCCACCATAAAATACGGAGGAATAACCGGGTAGCAACCCATCCTGGCAGCAATCTGACTCACGAAACCAGGTGCGTTGCCGCCTACACCCACTATTGTTTTCGGCCTGACTTTCTTTTTCTGTAAAACTTCCCAGACACGGTAGGCCGGGTTTTTTTCCCATCTAATATACATCTGGTCAATTTCATTGGTGATAGTTTCAACCACCAGTTCTATAATTCTCGCTGCTACTTCCACCGGCCTTATGCCAAGTGGATCCCCTAGCAGGTTCATGGCCTCCCTGGCCTTGTCGATATCCCCAAGGTTGGTAAGGCCCATGACTCTAAGGGCATCCGTAGGTGTAGGCATCGGCCCGCCCAGGCAGTATGGAGAACCAAGCCTTTCAGAATATACAATTATTTCCTTTCCAGCCCGTTCCACGACGCTATCGCCGCCCACCGGAACTGATTTAACCGCCAGTGCCCGAACCTGGGTACGTTGATCGTATACCTTGGCTCCCTTGCGGGCCAGCAGGGGCTGGCCGCTTAAAATGAGGGCCAAATCCGTGGTAGTACCCCCTATATCCACTACCACCGCCGTTTCTCCCGGCGGGATAAGAGCCTGCACCCCAAGGGTACTGGCAGCCGGACCGCTGTAGATGGTTTCGATGGGAACCTCTTTGGAGGTTGCCAGGGGCAGTGTCCCGCCATCGGCTTTTAATATAAACACCGATGTTTTTATCCCCCGCTGATCCAGGGCAGTGAGCACTGAATCAACAAAAAATTCATATTTGTCCCTGGTAGCGCAGGTTAACATGGCAGAAACCACCCGGCGCGGGAAATTCAGTTGACCGGCGACCTTGTGTCCTATTTCTACCTGCCAGCCGGGGTATTTTCCTTTTATTACTGAAGCCACATGATTTTCGTGGGCATTGTTGCGCATGGAGAATTTACCAACCACGGCTACCTTTTTATAACCTGCCACCGCCAGTTTGTCTATGGCCAGATCTACTTCAGCCTCGTTGAGTGCCACTATTTCACGTCCCCGGTAATCAATAACACCGGAAATAATATGCGTATCCGTATCGTAACGGTAATAATCATGGTTTAAGCCAGGCCCGGGAATAAGAATCAGACCCACAGGGTCAAATTTTCTCTCGGCTATTAGATTTGTAATCATGGTAGTGCTTAATACTACCCTCTTAATTAATTCCGCCGGAGTACCCTTCATGATCACGTCCAGGGCTTCCAGCAGAGAAGATAGTAAATCTGCTCTGGTGGGCACCTTGGCGGTAGCTTTTACCTGCCCCTTGTCGAGCAGTACCGCGTCGGTACATGTTCCTCCCACATCAACCCCGATATACACTGGTCCAACCACCTACCTTTAAGAGCCGGAAAGCGTATTTTGCTTTCTTACGGACTGTTGTCTTTTTTGCCAATCAGCCAGTATGTTTATAGCCTCCAGGGGAGTAATGCGCAGTATATCTATGGCAAACAATTCTTTTAGTATGGCTTCTCCTGCAATATTTGTTATAGCATCTACAGCCGGTGGTTTTGCTCTTTCCGGGAATATTCCGTCAGTCGCCTTTTTAAAACCGTTACCACTTTCCAGCTCGGACAGGTTGGATCTGGCCCTGGTAATTATTTCGGCTGGTAAGCCGGCCAGTGCCGCCACGTGAATACCGTAACTTTCATTGGCACAGCCCGGTATAACTTTGCGCAAAAAATATATATTGTCTTCCTCTTCCCTGACCAGTACTGTAAAATTATTAACTCCCGGCAAACACTCAAGATCGGTTAGCTCATGATAATGGGTGGAAAAGATTGTTTTAGCGCCGATATTGTTCACTATATATTCAACCAGCGCCCTGGCAATGCTGATACCATCATAGGTGCTGGTGCCACGTCCCACTTCATCCATGATAATCAGGCTGTTCTCGCCCGCGCCTGATACTATAACCTGGCATTCTTTCATTTCCACCATGAAAGTGCTCTGACCGCCGGCCAGATCGTCAGCAGCCCCCACCCTGGTAAAAATCCTGTTCACTACGCCGATGTCAGCCTCCCGGGCCGGCACAAAGCTTCCGATCTGGGCCATCAAAACCAACAGCGCCACTTGACGCATATAGGTGCTTTTGCCAGCCATGTTCGGACCTGTAAGTAGAACCAGCTTCTGTTCCCCGTCCAGTTCAATGTCGTTGGGCACGAACTCGCCGGGGCCCAGGACTTTTTCCACCACCGGGTGTCTGCCTTCGCGTATTGAAATTCTGCCATCATTACCAATTCCAGGCCTGATGTAATTCTCCTTGATTGCCGTTTCGGCCAGGGAAATTATACAATCGATACCGGCCATGGCCGAGGCAGTAGTTAGAATCCGGTCCGCCGCTGCCGCCACCTTTTCCCTGAGCCCGTTAAAAATGGCGTACTCCAGTTGGGTGAGCCTGTCTTCCGCTCCCAGTATGCGGTCTTCCATTTCCTTTAAACTTGGTGTTATATATCTTTCGGCGTTGGCCAGGGTTTGCCGCCTGATATAGTCATCAGGCACCAGTCCAAGATTAGATTTAGTTATTTCTATATAGTAGCCAAACACCTTGTTAAATCCTATTTTCAGTGACTTTATGCCCGTACGTTCCCTCTCTCCGGCTTCCAGTCCGGCCAGCCAGCCCCGCCCTTCCCTGGAAGCAGAGCGTAGCTTGTCAACCTCGGGGTGATATCCGTCTTTGATCAGGGAACCTTCCCTCACCGACACCGGAGGGTCCTCGCGCAGGGCCTGCTCCAGTTCCTTGTGTATATCTTCCAGGGGGTCCGTTTTGTGGAAATAATCAACAAAAAGCCCGGATACTGCTCCTTCAAGTATACTTTTTACCCGGGGTAAAACCGCCAGTGAATTTTTCAGGGCCAGCAGGTCCCTGGCGTTAGCGCTTCCGAACAGTGCCCTGGAAATCAGTCTCTCCAGATCATAAACCTCTTCCAGACATTTGCTCAGCTCGTGCCTGGCAAATAAATTTGTGGTCATTTCCTCCACTGCAGACAGTCGTTTTTCTATTTCCCCGATCAGTAAAAGGGGCCTCTCCAGCCAGTCTTTTAAAAGCCTGCCGCCCATGGCGGTGCGAGTATAATCCAGCACCCACAGGAGCGTTCCCCATCGTCCACCGTCTTTTATAGAGGCTGTCAGCTCAAGGTTTTTTCTGGTAACAGCATCCAGCAGCATAAAATCGCCGCCGGAATATAGTTGCAAGTCCTGAAAAAAGGTCAATTCCTTTTTCTGGGTTTCCTCAATGTAAGCCAGCAGCGCACCTGCCGCCGGAACCGTTTGTGACATACTGTCGAATGTATTAATTGGCCTGCCGGCGCTGGAAACTGTTTTCAGCTTTCTCCTGGCCGCCTCCGGGGCGAACAGGGAAGGTACAGCGGAGGTAACAGTGGCTTTTATTCTTGATCTAATATCTCCGGCCAGAGCAGTCTGCATCTGATCGGCAGGAATCAGTATTTCTGCAGGGTTTAATCTGGCAAGCTCATCCATCAACATTTTAGCAGCTGCATCCCCGCTATATTGGGTGGCCTGGAAAAGCCCGGTGGATATATCGGCCACAGCCAGACCTATATATTCCCCTGCAGGGGCCAGTGCAACTATATAATTATTGTTTTTTTCCTCCAGAGTCTGGCCTTCCAGAACTGTGCCCGGAGTGACTATTCTAACGACCTCTCGCCTGACAATTCCTTTGGCGGCGGCGGGGTCTTCCACCTGCTCGCAAATGGCAACCTTATAACCCTTTTTAATCAACCGGGTAATATAATTGTCTGCGGCATGGTACGGTACCCCGCACATGGGCACCCTGCCCTTTTCACCAGCCTCACGTCCGGTAAGGGTAATTTCCAGTTCCTTTGAAGCCAACACCGCGTCATCGAAAAACATTTCATAAAAATCGCCCAAACGAAAAAAAAGGATTGTATCACGGTGGTTTTGTTTAATCTGCAGATATTGCTCCATCATGGGGGTGTATCCCACCGTCAATCCCTCCTGGCAAAATTATAACATAAATAATTGTCTGCAAAAAGGAAAAAACCCGGCCTGAAAGCCGGGATTACGAACCTTAACAACCACTGCAGGAAGAGCAGCAGTCATCGGAGCAGGCCCCTCCAGCGCAAGAAGATGATTCTCCGGAAATTGCACTGCTGATGATATTGTTTATTCCCTCCAGCATTCTTTCAAACTCCTGTTGTGCCCGGAAAAAATCAACAATCAGCGGGTTATCCAGCATTCTTTTTTCCAGATCTTCAACATCTTTTTGCTGGCTTTCGTTCAATTCAATCCCCTGTGATCTGAGGGCCATGTATTTCTTTTGTTTGTCATTGAACTCTCCTACCAGATTACTGGCCTCAGGGCTGGCCAGCATGGCGTTTTGGGTATCCCTCATCCGTAATAACTCCTGCGAGGATGAAATTTCCTCTCCCAATTCCCTGGCTTTATCAAGTACAGGCATTAATTACACCTCCGTATTGCCGCTTAAAGGATGCGATTACACCCCGGTACGGTTTCAATATTGTTTTTAGTTTATTTCCATGGCAGAGTCAATTATCCTCCCTCTGGCAAAATTTTAGACTTATTTTTTTAAATATGTCAATAAAGTTACTCTGAAACTATTTCGCCCTCCAGGTAAGTAAGGGCGCTGCTTTTGATCAGTACCCGGACCGTATCTCCGGGAGATTTTCCGGCTGCGGAAAATTTCACCAGCTTATTGGTTCTGGTCCTGCCACTTAACAGGTTTGCGTTGGTCTTGTTGGAACCATCGACTAGAACCTCGTGCAGCCTGCCGACTTCGCTTTGGTTTAGTTGCAGTGATATGGCATTTTGCAAATCCACAAGCCTTTTTATTCTGCTGCTTTTAACTTCTTCCGGCACCTGTCCCGGCATTTTGGCCGCCGGGGTTCCCTCCCGGACGTTATAAACAAAGGTAAAGGCTCCGTCAAAACGGATTTTCTCTAGCAGCTCGAGAGTCTCCTCAAAATCTGCTTCGGTTTCACCTGGAAAGCCGGCCATAATATCCGTGGTGAGGGACACGCCGGGGATATGACTTCTTATGGTCTGAACCAGTTCAAAATAATATTCCCTGGAATAACCCCTGTTCATTGCTTTCAGTATAGTGTCGCTTCCTGCCTGCACCGGGAGGTGGATATGTTCACACACCTTGTCCAGCCCGGTAACGGCTTTGATTAGCGATCCGGTAAAATCTCTGGGATGGGAAGTCATGAATCTAATTCTGGTTATACCATCAATTGCGTTCACCCGGGATAGTAAATCCGCAAAGTCTGTATTGCCAAGGTCCTTGCCGTATGAATTAACATTTTGACCAAGCAGGGTAACTTCCTGGAAACCTGCCCGGGCCAGTTTATCAATATCACTGCATATGTCCACCGGCTTCCTGCTGCGTTCCCTGCCCCTGACGTATGGCACAATACAGTAGGTACAGAAATTGTTGCAGCCGTATGTAACCGGTACCCAGGCTTTTATTCCCGGCCCCCTTTTTATGGGCAGGTTTTCAAATACTCCCTGGTGTTCCCGCTTATGTATCAGCAGCCGGCTACGCTTTGCTTCAATTTTCCTGATCAGGTCAGGCAGCTCATGCAGGCTGTGCGTACCGAAGATTAAATCCACATGGCTGAAGCGCTGCTTAATCTTTAATGCCGTCTCCTCCTGCTGGGTCATGCACCCTCCGATGGCTATGATTAATTCATGGTTTTTTTCTTTTAGTTTTCTTAACCTTCCCAGCAGTCCGTAAACTTTATTTTCGGCAGTTTCCCTGACACAACAGGTATTGATCAGTATAATATCCGCTTCCTCGCGGTCATCGGTGTTGATATAGCCCAGTTGTTCAAGGGTACCAGCCATAACCTCCGCGTCGTGCTCGTTCATCTGACAGCCGAAGGTAATTATTAGATACTTTTTTTGCTTTAAAGTGCTCATCTATATCACCTATTTTTGCAGTATAATTTTTACCATTTCAATGCTGTGTTCCATTATAACATACTTTAACCGAACTAAAAGAAGGCCCCAACCGTGCCTTCTTAACCGTTACGTTACATTGTATTGATCTTAATTTTAATCAAGGATTTCTTCCGAGATTGAGCCCGACCCTGGCATTTAACTAAACCTGTCCAGCTTGTTTTTACACGATACACACGAAAAAACTATTATTGACTTCCTCTATTACTGTAGTTTATGGGCCTTAATATACGCGTTTAAAACATCCTGTATAAATTTCATGTGTATTTGGCCCATGCTGCTGATTATATAGAACAACTGTGTTATTTCTGAAGGAAGATTTCCGGGGGATGAATCGACAAATAAAATATACGGTTCAATCTCAAGAGCTGCCGCTACTTTCTCAACAAGCTCTACAGAAGGGTTTTTCTGACCTCTTTCAAGGTATCCCCAATAAGAGGGTGTAAAACCTGCGCGAAGAGCAAGCTCACCCTGAGAAAAACCCTTTAGTTTTCTGATTGCGCGTATGTTTTTCCCTACAGTTTTTTTCAACATTTATTAACATCAAATCCCACGCAATATAATTATTTGACAAAATAATTATATTGACGGTTTATTTTTGTTGTAATATGTATACATATGGTTTTATAATATTTGATGTAACATTATAAATCTGTTTCACAAAGGCAAACTACCATCGAAAGAGTAGGGCGCAAAGCCATGGGTCTAAAACGGTAAAGCATTACAATCTGCTACATTACCGTTACGATTGCCAGGCTGCGGTAGAGACAATGTTTTTTGCTGTATAACCTACTCCCTTCATTCGATGCACACACGCCTAAGAGTAGGAGTAACATGAAACTTGATACTGAGTTGGCAAAAAACATTGTAGATATTTTTCCCGGTGAACTGCGCGCGCATTCATATAATGTATCTTATTTATCGGTAAGACTCGCCGAATATATAGGATACAACAACGAAAGAATACAAGCACTTGCCATCGGGGCTTTACTTCATGACATAGGTAAAACCAAAATACAAGAAAAATTATTAAACAAGCCGGGCAGACTAACAGAAGAAGAGTTTGG
The DNA here is from genome assembly GCA_000961595.1 of Peptococcaceae bacterium BRH_c4b. GTDB lineage: Bacteria > Bacillota > Desulfotomaculia > Desulfotomaculales > Desulfocucumaceae > Desulfocucumis. The sequence goes on along the minus strand of LADO01000058.1, from coordinate 2,956 downwards.
CATTGTAAAAAAACATACGGTTCTCGGCTCAGAATTAATAAAGAATTTTAATGGCTACCAAAGCATATTGCCTATAATTCTATATCATCACGAACGCTGGGACGGAGCTGGCTACGAGCGTCTGAATGGAAATGAAATACCTGAGCCGGCTCAAATTGTGACTATAGCCGACGCCTTTGACGCTATGACCACCAGCAGGCCATATCAAAAAACAAAAACATTGTTCGAAACCTTGCATGAGTTGAATAAAAATAAAGGCCTGCAGTTTTCTCCCGAATTAGTTGAGCAATTTGAAACATGCATCATTAAGCTTATCAAAAGAACTTCCAGTAACTTTCACCCTATCACCCCTTTTACATAATGGTTATAACCCGAGAGAAAGGTAATTATAACATGAAGGACATTAGCAAGAAGGTTTCGAGTAAAAGAAAGGCCGAAATGAATATTCGCTTTTCAGAATTCGAACTGCCGCCGATGCAAGACGTTCTGGTAATTGGCCGACGTGCTCCCATAGGACCGGAAGCAGTGAGAAGAATGGTAGATGCCCTTGCCCCCGAACAGTACGAATTAATTATTTTTGACGATGGGCCGGTGGAGGCAGTTGCCGTGAGGATATCGCTATTCAGGTGGATATCTAAAGACCTCTTGCTCGATAACTTGTTAGAGGAAACGCTCAAAATAAACATCGAAAAAACCCTGCTAAAGGTAAAGCTGGATTTGACAATTTCTGTCTGCAAGGAAGTTATTATTTGAACAGGAAGCTGGTTATTTAATGTTAGAAGTAAAGGATATTATGACTAACCCGGTTCTTACCATTCACCCGGATAAAAGTGTTTTATTCGCTGCCGAATACATGCAGGAAAACAATATAGGCGGTTTGCCCGTTGTTGAAGGAAACAGGCTTTCAGGAATTATCACATCAAGAGACATTCGCCTCAACCATCCCAATAGAATAGTAGCTGACGCCATGACTAAAAAGGTAGTCTGCTGTTCCCCGTTAGACACTACCTGGGATGTGGCCGAATTAATGAAGGCGAACAATATAGAGCGACTACCGGTGGCGGAAAAAGAAAAGATCGTTGGCATAGTAACAAAAAAGAATATTATTAAATATGTCAGCCAATTATCTGACCACCTTACCGGTATTTACAATTCTTCTTTTATATACATGATCGCTACCAAGCTACTAGAGGCAGGAAACGAGATAAGTGTAATCCTGCTTGATATAAATAGCTTCGGTGAATTCAACAAAAAATACGGACATGTCAACGGTGATAACTGCCTTAAAATTATAGCCGGCATCCTTAAGGAATATGTGAACGACAACAATGATTACGTATGCAGGTATGGAGGTGATGAATTCGTTGTCGTCACCTCCAAAAAGACCCGGCAGGCGGAAGAATTAATCATAGGAATCATCGACAATATAGCTGATCATACAATCAAAACGGGGTTTCCAGTCACGGTTTCTGCAGGTATAAGCGGAGGGAAACGCAAGTACAACAGAAATACCGTAAGACAGAAAAATATTGTTGAAAACCTGATAAATAAAGCCAGCCTTGCATCAACCAGAGCAAAGTCAATGGGAGTTAAGTACCTTACTGTCTAATGTTTTCAAGCAAGGCAACATTTCCAGGCATAATTGCTACAGAACATTACATGAATTTACCCTCCTGCACTGCGCCCAGTTCCGCAGATCACTAATACCCAATAATATGACTATCAGTGATCAAGCCACTGCAACATGCCTTTCTAAGATGACGATATACAATACAGCTTAGAAAATGAGCGTGATATTCCCGCCCTTCCTACTCTTTTTTATAATCACTACAAACTCATCAGCTCGACTGACATGTCGGGTGAACATGCAAAAAGCAACCCCCTTAGGGGTTGCTTTTTGTGACCTAGGACATAGACTGGCATTAAGTCTCTGGGGTTTTCTTAGTCTAAAATTTTTAGTGTCTTTATAAGGAAACCGAGTTTGCAGAATGCTTACATTATTTTATTGATATCAGTTCTATTTATATGAGTTATACTTATTATTGATGACTTAATTGATTTGTTATCATGTTATTGATTTTGGAGCTAAAATCAATAAATTTATTTAATATAATAAATTCAGAATATTACAAGTTTATTGTGACTAGTTGCACAAACTTGCATGAGCAAATATAATCATTATACAAAATGGCTTCTTAAAGAAATTGCCTTAACGCGGGGTGTTATAATGATGAACTCAATACCTCTTACACCATCACGGGACAATTTGATTTCGCACCGGGGGAGCTAAAGTCCATTTTCAAGCGGGCAGAAAAGGAAAGCATATTTATTGCATTGCATAAAAATGGACAAACCCTTACAAACAGCATCGGCAAATGCTATTTCTTCTTCTTTATATTTTCTGTCATACTATAATGCCCCCCGTTGTCAAGACACGAAAAAGATTTTGTAAGTTATTCTCCTTTCCGTGTTTGTGTGTTTTTACGACCCCTACCCGCCCTTGACAACGAGCCTCTGCTCGCGTATTCAAGCAGGCAAGGAAGCAGGCCCTACGGGGCCTGCTTGGCCTTAAATAGCCTACTACACTCGCCCTCATTGTCAAGGGTAAAATGCACGGGTAGGGGGGTTAGCTAATTTAGGCCATTGATACCATAAAAAGTAAAAATAATTCTGGCTGCAATATCATGCAACTTCTTGATGATGCTTACCATCATAGACTTGGGCCGGGCATTGTCCTCCAATGGAAGAATGGGGACGATAGGTATTGTACACTAGAATGTATTGGTTCAAAGCAATTCTCAACTCCCGGGGGCTGTTGAATTCATTGATGTAAACGCAGTCATATTTTAAAGTCCGGAAAAACCGTTCTGTTCTCACATTATCCAGGGCTTGACCCTTACCATCCATAGAGATTTTAATACGCCAGGATTCTAACAGATTAAGATAGTCAGGATTA